>JAHKKL010000011.1 GCA_020027635.1 Gammaproteobacteria bacterium | reverse complement strand
GTCGGAGGTGAGCAGGCCGGCCGCCTCGGCGTCGGTGCGCGCGATCAGCGCCGTCGGCACGCCGAGCACATCCGCGGCGAGCCGGGCCGCCACCAGCTTTTGCACCGCCTCGCGGGTCGGCACCAGTACCTTGCCACCCATGTGGCCGCACTTCTTGGCCGAGGCCAGCTGGTCCTCGAAGTGGACGCCGGCGGCGCCGGCCTCGATCATCGCCTTCATGAGTTCGAACGCGTTCAGCACACCCCCGAAGCCGGCCTCGGCATCGGCGACGATGGGCGCGAACCAGTCGACCGCGCCGCCGCCGTCCAGTTGCTGGATCTGGTCGGCGCGCTGCAGCGCGTTGTTGATGCGCCGCACCAGCTCCGGCACCGAATTGGCCGGATACAACGACTGGTCCGGATACATCTGGCCGGCGACATTGGCGTCGCCCGCGACCTGCCAGCCGGACACGTAGATCGCCTTGAGGCCGGCGCGCACCTGCTGCATGGCCTGGTTGCCGGTCATGGCGCCGAGGGCATTGACGAAGGGTTCCTCCGCGAGCAGCCGCCACAGCCTCGCGGCGCCGTCGTGGGCCAGCGTGTAGTCGATTTGTTTGCTGCCTCTGAGGCGAACCACGTCCTCGGCCGCATACGGCCGGGTAATGGTCCGCCAGCGTGGATTTTCGGCCCATTCGCGGCGGATGCCGAACCCCGCCTTGTCAGTGCTGCTCATGTGACTGCTCCTCTGTGTGTATCCGCATTTACCATGCACCAATGCTCAGGCGAGCTGCTCATAGGCGACCAGCGTGATGAAATCGACCAGTTCCTCACGGGTGATCACATCGCCGAGGATGGCCGCGGCCCGGTCGAGATGTTCGATCCCGGGCGTGTCCTCGTCCGCCCCGCGACGGATCGCCGCAATCTCGGCAGCCAGCAGGCCGCGGACCAGCGGCGGCGTGATCCGGCGGCCGTCATCCAGGATCCCGCGCGGATGCCGGAGCCACTGCCACACCTGGGAGCGCGCGATCTCGGCGGTTGCGGCATCTTCCATCAGGCCGTGGATGGGCACGCAGCCGTGCCCGCCGAGCCAGGCGGCCAGATAGCGGAGCGCCACCTCGATGTTCTGGCGCAGTCCCGCGGCGGTAATGGTTCCGGATGGTGCGGCCAGCAGGTCCGCGGCCGACACGACCACGTCCTCGCGCAGCCGCTCGAGCTGGTTTGGCCCGTGCAGGCGGCGGTCGAACACCTCCTGCGCCAGCGGGACCAGGCCGGGATGCGCGACCCAGGTGCCGTCGTGGCCGTCGTCAGCCTCGCGTTCCTTGTCGGCGCGCACCCGGGCGAGTGCCGCGTCATTGGCGGCGGTATCGTCCCTGACCGGGATCTGGGCCGCCATGCCGCCCATGGCAAGGGCGCCGCGGCGGTGACAGGTGCGGATCAGCAGCTGTGAGTAACTGCGCAGGAACCGGGCGGTCATGGTGACCTGCGCGCGCTCCGGCAGGACACGCCCGGGATCGTTGCGGAAGACCTTGATGAAACTGAAGATGTAATCCCAACGCCCGCAGTTGAGGCCGGCGATATGGTCGCGCAATTCATACAGAATTTCGTCCATCTCGAATGCCGCCGGCAGGGTTTCGATGAGTACCGTGGCGCGGATGGTACCGCGCGGGATGCCAAGCGCGTCCTGGGCGAATTCGAACACCTCATTCCACAGCTGCGCCTCGTGATGGCTCTCCAGCTTCGGCAGGTAGAAATACGGACCACTGCCGGTCTGGATGAGCTGCCGGGCGTTATGAAAGACGAACAGGCCGAAGTCGAAGAGCGCCGCGCGGATCGGTAAACCGTGGACACGGAAGTGTTTCTCCGGCAGGTGCAGACCGCGCGGGCGGACCACCAGGGTCGCGGTTCTGTCGTCCAGCCGGTACTCCTTGCCGCCTGGCGAGGTGTAGCGGATCGTCCGGCGCACCGCATCGAACAGGTTTACCTGGCCCTCGAGGGTGCCGTCCCAGGTCGGGGCGTGGGCATCCTCGAAGTCGGCCATGAACACCTTTGCACCGCTGTTGAGCCCGTTGATGATCATCTTGCGGTCGACCGGGCCGGTGATCTCGACGCGCCGGTCGCGCAGGTCGATCGGGATCGGCGCCACGCGCCAGTCGTCGGCGCGCAGCTCACGCGTGGCGGCCGGGAATTCCGGCCGCTCGCCCGCGTCGAAGCGGGCCTGGCACTCCCGGCGCGCCAGGAGCCGTTCCGCGATGCGTGTCTCGAAGCGTGCGTGCAGCTCGACCAGGAACGCACAGGCCGGCGGCGTCAGGACCGTACCGCACTCCTCGGCCGGAGTGGTGATTTCATAGTCATGGCTGACGTGTACTGCCGAACTGAACTGCATAGCTACTGCCCCCAAAGTATCTGCCTGTCAATTTTCCGGCTTATTGTTCATCTTGATCCGGAAAACACACTAAGCTTCAAAAAAACCTATGAAATTTTCTATCATTAAACTAGCCTATGTTTTAAATAGTTATCTTTATATTTTTAAATAGTCCTCTGGCACGACCGCATGAAAACTTCGGATAACACCTGTAACCCTAACCGCCTCAGACAGTTACGCGCGTTCTGCCTGGCCGCGCAGAGCGGCAGCATCTCACGTGCGGCGGAACGGATGTGCCTTAGCCAGCCTTCGGTGTCACTGCTCATCAAGGGCCTGGAGGAAAAGCTGGGCAGCCGGCTGTTCGAACGCCGTGGACCACGGATCCGGCTAACCGAGGAGGGTCAGGTACTGCTTGAGACCGCGCTGCCAGTGGTCGAAGCGATGGACCAGATTCCGGACCGCTTCGCCGTGCGTCTGGGCGCGGTACGTTCCGGTTCGCTCGATATCGCCGCCGGCGAATCGACCATCCTCTACCTGCTGCCCGACTACGTGAAGCGCTATACCGACCTTTACCCCCAGGTCAAGTTGCGCCTGCACAATGTCACCGGCCGCGACGGGTTGAAGATGATGCGCAACGGCGAGGTCGACTTCGCCGTGGGCTCGATGTTCGAGATGCCGGATGACATCACCTACGTGCCCATCTTTACTTACGACCCGATGCTGATCACTGCGCTGGATCACCCGCTGGCGCGCCAGTCCCGGGTTACCCTGGGTGATATCTGCCCCTATGGGCTGATTTTGCCACCGCGGCACCTGAGCACCTGGCGTATCGTCGACCTGGTGTTCCACCAGCACGGCCTCGACTATCAGGTCGTGCTGGAGGCCGGCGGCTGGGAGGTGATCAAGAAGTTCGTCGCGCTGGGTCTGGGCGTCTCCATCGTCACCAGCATCTGTCTGACCGGCGATGAGCCGCTGGCTGCGATACCGCTCAACGACTACTTCCCGCAGCGCAGCTATGGCGCGGTGATGCACAAGGGCCGGCAGTTGTCGTCACGCGCCCGATCGTTTCTTGAGATCATGCATGCGGGCTTTGCCGACCACTGGCCGGCTTCTCCCTGGGACGGGAGCGCGCAGCACCCCGCCGGTGACAGCAATTTAATGGCGTCTTGCACAGTGCCGGAAGAACACCACTGATACCCGGTGGCATATGGATGCCATTTTTTGCATTATTGCCGCGATTCCGGTAAGCCGGCATCACCCTGATGCATAAAACCTGGATATTGATTTTCCACCTGATTCCCGCTGCTTGTTTGCCTGTCTTCCACCATCGGGTCGTTGTATAACGGGCAGTTTTCAAGCCCGATGTGTACTAGAATTAACACTGTAATAAACAATACGAATGAGAAAGGGTACCGATCGTCGCAGTGGACCGCGCGGCGGTGAGGGGGAGGTGTTTCATGTTTGGTGCATTTCTGCAATGGCTATTGAAATTCGTACCCGAAGTTCCCGATGAAATCGCGGTCTGTGAGTTCGACTGCCGCAAGACGGAATGCCTGATGGGAAACTGGATGCGGTGCGAACGGCGCCAGCAAGCCATGTTTCACAGCGGCGAGAAGAAGCAGAATTAGGCGCTGGTCAGGAGGGGATACGGCCTGCTCACCGCGCGAGGACTGGCGGATGAGTTCTCATTCCAACATGGCTGTTAGCCGTTGGCGCAGTGGAGGGGATGGTTTATGCCCGGGATTTGATTCGATGCAAGGTGTTCCGCTCCGGTTACCATGACGATTGCCTATATCACACATCCGGTCTGCCACCTGCATCAGATGGGCAATGCGCATCCGGAGTCACCGGCACGGCTGTCGGTGATCGAGGACAGGCTGCTCGAGACCGGATTCGAGCTCGCGCTGCGGCGCTACGATTCTCCCGCCGCTACTCGTGCGCAACTCACCCGGGTGCATGAACCGTCCTACGTAGAGCGTATTTTCAAACTTGCACCGGCACATGACCTCGTCTGGATCGATCATGACACCGCCATGAATCCGCACAGCCTCGATGCGGCCCTGCACGCCGCCGGGGCGGTGGTACTGGCGGTCGATCTGGTGCTGGGTGGCGAGACGAATTGTGCCTTTTGCGGTGTGCGGCCGCCCGGACATCATGCCGAGCGGGCCGGCGGCATGGGATTTTGCATATTCAACAATGTCGCGGTCGGGGTTGCCCATGCGTTGGAGTGCTACGGGTTGCAACGCATAGCGATTCTCGATTTCGATGTCCACCACGGCAACGGCACCGAGGACATGTTCCGTGATGAAGCGCGAGTGCTGTTCTGTTCAAGTTTCCAGCACCCCTTCTATCCCTTCGCCGACGTCACGGCGACCAGCGAGCGCATGGTGAAAACGCCCCTGGCAGCGGGGGCGGGCAGCCGCAGTTTCCGCCTGGCGGTAGGCGAGGTCTGGCTGGCCGCCCTGGAAGCGTTCAGGCCGGAGCTGATCTTCATCTCCGCGGGTTTCGACGCTCATTGGCAGGACGAGATGGCCGGGCTGAATCTGACCGAACACGATTACGCCTGGATAACCCGTGAAATCAAGGCGATCGCCGACTCCCACGCGGGGGGGAGAATCATTTCGGTGCTGGAAGGCGGCTATGCCTTGCCCGCGCTGGCCCGGTCCGTCCTCGCCCACCTTTCCGCCCTGCTCGACTGATTCAGCTGCTCCTTTCCTGCAGCCACTGCGCAATGGCCGGAGGCACCTCTTTCTGCGAGCGTGCGCTCACGTAGATGCCGATATGCCCGCCGGGGAAGGGGATCGCGGTGTAGTCCCGGGTGCCGACATGTCTTTCCAGCGCAATGGAGGATTCCGGCGGCACCAGGTGGTCCTCGGTGGCATAAATGTTCAGCACCGGTATGGTGACCTGCTTGAGGCTGACCTCGCGTCCGCCGATCTCCAGACCTCCCGTCACCAGCCGGTTCTGCTGGTAGAAATATTTGATGAACTGCCGGAACGCCTCACCGGCCTGGTCGGGACTGTCGAAGATCCATTTCTCCATGCGCAGGAAGTTTCTCAGTTTGTCCGGGTCATCCAGGATGTCGGCCATGTCCGCATACTTCTGCCCGGTGAGTCTGAACGGCTTGAGTGACAGGAAGCTCCAGTTAAGCAGTTCCCCCGGCACATTGCCCACCGTATCCACGAGCAGGTCGACGTCCAGCTCTCTGGCCCAGTCGCTGAGGACGTTCTTGGAGGTGTGGAAGTCAACGGGGGTGACCATGGTCACCAGGTTCTCCACCCGTTCGGTGTGCAGGGCGGTATAGCACAGGCTGAAAGTTCCCCCCTGGCAGATACCGAGGAGGTTGATCCGGCGCAGGCCGTGCGCCTTGCAGATGTATTGCACGCAGTGGTGGATGTAGCGGTTGATGTAGTCATCGAGTTCCAGGAACCGGTCTGCGCCGTCCGGATATCCCCAGTCGATCAGATAGACATCCTCGCCATGATCCAGCAGATTGCGGACGATGGAGCGGTCTTCCTGCAGATCGGTCATATAGGGTCGGTTGACCAGCGCATAGACGATCAGCAGCGGGGTCTTCGCCGGTTTATCGACTGTCGGTTTGTAACGATACAGAACCAGCTTGTCTTCCCGGTAAACGGCCTCTTTCGGCGTGACGCCGACCTCGACGTTACCCACCTCCCGCAGGGTGAGCAGGCCGTGGGTGATCTTGCGGTTGAAATCGAGCGCGTCCTTCAGGACCTGATCGGGCTGCAATGGCAGTGGTATCATGGGTCACCCCTCATTTTTTCGGTTGGACACGGTGCTTCGCCTGGCTGCTGGCCGGTTTTGCCGCCGTCTTCTTCCTGACCGGCGTTTCCCGCTTTACCGTATCCGAAGGCGGCTCGGCAGCGGTGGTCCGGGGTTTATCGCGCGGTACCTCCGGGGTTGCGATGTTTTCCATGGCGTCCTGCAGTGTCTGCAGCTGCTGCTTCAATTCATGGACCCGCTTGTGGGTGGTATCCATTTCCCGCCGGGTCGGCATGTTCAGCGCGGTCATCACCTCGTCCATCATGCCCTGTTCATGGCGCTTGAGCCGCATCAGCGCATTGACCATCTGCGCCTGCAGGTGCGGAAAGTCCGGTGTGGCCACGACCTCCGCATAGGCGTCTTCACCGCAATCAATCCACAGATTGTAGGCTGCCCGCAGTCCCTCGAGGGACTTGCCCTCTTTGAACAGACCGGCCAGTTTTTGGCTGAACAGCTCGGCGGCACGCTGCGCCACCTTGCCAAGCAGTTGCGCAAACTCCTGCATGGCCTTGGCGTACTCCAGGTAAAGCTGCGCCCATTCCTGCGCCTGTTCCTGCCACTCCCGTGTATAGCCGACGGGTGGCATGGACAGCATCTGCCGTATGGCCTTGGTCATGTCGCTCGGTGCCGTGGCGCCTTCGAGGCGCAACGCCTTCTCCATCTCGCCAGGGAAGGGAGAGAAAGAACAGGCGAAACGTTGCCAGGTGTTCAACGGCAACCCCCAGAAGGTTGCGAAGCCGGACCACGGATCGGCGCTTTGGCCGGTAAGATCAAAACCGCCGCTCGCTGTGGCGAGGGCATTTTTTATGGCCTCCTGCCAGTGGGCTTCGCTCCCGGCAAAATCCTTGCTCTGTTGCAGGAGACGCCAAAAGGTCTCACCCATGCTCAGGTAGCTCTTGCCAAGATCGAACAGCCGGGTGCTTGTCTCCTGGCTGTCCCGTGGCAGGGTCTGCGTCATCAGCCTGGACCACTGCTGCATGGGTTCGGTCCATGTGCCTGCGCCGCCCCAGTTGAATGGGGTCTGGGCGCCAGTCCAGTTTTTGCCTTGCTGCGACAGCTGCATCCACGTATCCAGGTACTGCTTCTGCGCATCCGCCCAGACCTTGGCCCACGTCTCGGTCGAATCCTTGTATCCCGTCATTTGAGTATCCTCCGGAAAAACAGGGTTTATGAAATAGTATAGCAGCAGCTTATTGCAATGCAACAATAATGGAAAGGAATATTTCATACTGATTTGACAAATGTGCTCAAAGTAATAAATATAAATAATAAATCACTTATATATCAGTAAAAAAGATATCTCCATGTATCAGAAGCCCTTGACAATAGCGCTCGCTAAAACTATGCTGCATTGCAGCAGATAAGAATTTATCCATTAACGACAACTGGTGATCCCAGTTCTAAACAGGAGGTTACTACCATGAAGAAAGAAATCTTCGATGAATGGCTGAAACTCAGCAAGAATGCCGTGGAGCCGATGATGCGGCTTAATGAAATTACCGTGCGCGCCATGGAGCGCGTCGCCCGCCAACAGCTGGATGTGGCCCGCGACTATCTTGATCTGGGCACCAAGCAGGCAACGATCATGGGCGCGGCCGAGAATCCGGAAGATCTGCTCACGGAGCAGGGGAAACTCGTGTCCGAGTTCGGTGAGCGACTCATCAACCGGGCCCAGGAATTCGCCAGGATCGCCACGGAGACACAACAGTCCGTCACGGAATGGGCGGAGGAAGCTGCCAAGAAGGCGACGGCTGGCGCAAAGGCCGGCTAGCCGCACAACGCCCGATTTTCACTCTTGAGGTCCCGTGCCGGGGTGCATCGACCGGCACGAGACGGTATTCTACGTCAGCCCGCAGACAGGCAATCTGTCCGTGGATGCCAGGTTGTTTTTGTAACAGTCGCGCGAAACATCACCTACAATAGCGTGCCGCCGCGGGGCAGGCGGTCTCATTTCGCTCAACTGAGGTCCAAACAATGGAAGACGTAGTCATTGTCGATGCGGTACGAACCGCCATTGGGAAATTCGGAGGAACGCTGGCCGAGATTCCGGCACACAAACTGGGTGCACGGGTGATCGCCGCCTTGCTGGAACGCACCGGAGTGGACGCCGCCCGGGTGGACGAGGTCATCATGGGCCAGGTGCTCACGGCGGGCGCCGGCCAGAATCCGGCCCGCCAGGCGGCAATCGGCGCCGGGCTGCCGGTCGACATTCCGTCCATGACGATCAACAAGGTGTGCGGCAGCGGGCTGAAGTCCGTCCAGCTTGCCGTGCAGGCAATTCGCTGCGGTGATGCGGAGATCATCGTGGCAGGCGGACAGGAAAACATGAATCTGGCGCCGCACGTCCTGCCAGGTTCCCGCACCGGCATGCGTATGGGTGAATGGAAATTGATCGACAGCATGATCAACGAGGGGTTGTGGGACATCTTCAACGACTACCACATGGGCTGTACCGCCGAGAACCTGGTGGACCGCTATCACCTCACCCGCGAGGAACAGGATGCCTTTGCCGCCGCTTCCCAGCAGAAGGCGGAGGCGGCGCAAAAGGCCAACCGCTTCACCGATGAAATCATCCCGTTCGAGATACCACGCCACAAGCAGGAACCGCTGGTTTTCACTACCGATGAATTTCCCCGGCACGGTACCACCGTCGAGACACTGGCGAAACTGAAGCCGGCGTTCCGCCCGGACGGCACGGTCACCCCCGGCAATTCCTCCGGCATCAATGACGGGGCCGCCGCCGTGCTGGTCACCTCGGCCCGCATGGCTCGTGAACTCGGCCTGGAGCCCCTGGCATCCATCGTGGCCTACAGCAATGCCGGCGTCGATCCCGCCTATATGGGCATGGGACCGGTTCCCGCCACCCGGCGCTGTCTGGACAAGGCCGGCTGGAGCATTGACGATCTTGATCTCGTCGAGGCCAACGAGGCGTTTGCCGCCGTTTCCCTCGCGGTCGGCCGGGAACTTGGACTGGACCCGAAGAAGGTGAATGTCAACGGCGGCGCCATCGCCCTGGGGCACCCGATCGGGGCCTCGGGCACGCGGATTCTGGTGACCCTGCTGCACGAAATGCGCAAGCGGGATGCACGCAAGGGGCTCGCGACCCTGTGCATCGGCGGCGGGCAGGGTGTGACGCTCGCCGTCGAGCGCTAGCCGAAGGTATCGGATAGAACAAAATGAAACCACATCAGGAGCTGACACTATGTCACAACGGGTAGCATTGGTTACTGGCGGTACCGGCACCATCGGTACGGAGATCTGCAGGCAACTGGGCGCGGCGGGTCACCGGGTGGTGGCGACGTGCCTTCCCGCGGAAGCGGATGCCGCCAAATCCTGGCAGGCCGCGCAGAAGCAGGCGGGATATGACATCGTGGTCGTGCCCTGCGACCTCGCTGACTTCGAGGCGACGGCGGCGGCGATCAGGACGGCGGTGCAGCAGGTGGGTCCCGCCGATGTATTGGTCAACGTTGCCGGCATCACCCGCGACGCCAGCCTGCGCAAGATGACTCCGGAGCAGTGGCATGCGGTGATCCAGTCGAATCTCGACAGCGTGTTCAATGCCACGCGCAATGTCATCGAGGGCATGTTGGACCGCGGTTTCGGGCGGGTGATCAGCATCTCGTCGATCAACGGCCAGAAGGGCCAGTTCGGGCAGACCAATTATTCCGCCTCCAAGGCGGGCATCCACGGCTTCACCATGTCGCTGGCGCAGGAAGGGGCGCGCAAGAACGTGACCGCCAACACCATTTCACCGGGGTATATCGAGTCTCCGATGGTCAACGCCGTGCCGGAGGAGGTGCGCCAGCAGATCATTGCCCAGATACCGAGGGCGCGGCTCGGCCGGCCAGCCGATATCGCCCGCGTCGTGGTATTCCTGGCGGCGGAGGATGCGGATTTCATCACCGGGGCCAATATTCCGGTGAACGGTGGCCACTACATGAGCTGACGCGCACGCGCCGGACGATGACCGTGGCGGAAGAGCGGGTAATCAAGAAATACGCGAACCGTCGTCTCTACGACACGGAAGAGAGCCGCTACGTGGCGCTGGAGGATATCCGGCAGCTGGTGATGGACAGCAGGCCTATTCGCGTCGTCGACGCCCAGGGCGGCGAAGATATCACGCGCAGCATCCTGCTGCAGATCATCGTCGAGCAGGAGGAAAAGGGGCAGCCCATACTCAGTACGCGCCTCCTTGAACAACTGATCCGCTACTACGGCGACAACCTGCAGGCGTTCGTGGGCGCCTATCTCGAGAAGAGCATGGATTTCTTCATCAAGGAGCAGACGGTCCTGCAGGACCAGATGCAGAGCCTGCTGAGTGCTGCTCCGTCATCGGTATGGAAGGAGATGGCGGAGCGGAACCTGACGCTGTGGAGGGACATGCAGCAGGACCTGTTCAGGACCTTCATTTCCTCGGCCGCAGGCCCAGCGCGCAAGGACGAGAACGATCATTGACGCCCGGGCGGCACAGGCAGGCGGGTGCGGCCGCCACCGTAGCCGTGAAATGGACTTCGCTGGATAGCGGTACTACCATCCATTTGAAAGGGAGCGGGGGGCAGGCGGACGGACAGAGAGTCGTGAGCATTCGCAACCTTGAGAAGATCTTCAAACCGCGACGGGTGGTCCTGATCGGGATCGATAAGGCCCCGGCGGATCTCGGGAGGCGGGTATTGTCGAATCTTCTCGGCGCCGGATTTCGCGGCATCGTTTACCCCGTCAGCTTCAGCGTCGAATCGGTCAGCGGCGTTCCCACCTATCCGGATCTCGCCAGTCTTCCAAAAATCCCGGACCTGGCGGTGATCTGCACGCCGGCGCGGGATGTCCCCCGGGTCGTGCAGGAATGCGGCGAGGCGGGCATCATGGGTGTGGTCATCCTCTCCAGCGGCTTCCGCGAGGCCGATGCGCAGGGCAGACGGCTGGAAGAGGAGATCGCCGAAGTCGCCCGCCGGTTTGAACACATGCGCATCGTCGGTCCGAATTCTCTCGGCATCATCGTCCCGGACATCGGACTCAATGCCAGCCAGGCGGTGGCCGCCGCGAAACCGGGGCATCTGGCCTTCATTTCACAATCCCATTCGCTATCCAATGCGATCCTGGACTGGGCGTCGGATACCGGCGTCGGATTCTCCCTGTTCGCCTCCCTGGGCAACAATCTCGATATCGGTTACGGCGACCTGATCGATTATCTGGGAACCGATCCCAATACCAAAGCCATCATTCTCTATGTCCAGTCGATACGGCACGCGCGCCGTTTCATGTCGGCGGCCCGCTCCTTCGCCTGTTCCAAGCCGATCGTCGCCTACAAGTCCGGCCGCTTCGAGGGATCGGCACGGGCCGCGCTCTCCCACACCGGCGCCATCGCCGGCGAGGACGCCGTCTACAGCGCCGTGTTCGAGCGCGCCGGGGTCGTGCGGGTCTCGGAGCTCGATGACATATTCGATGTCGCCGAGATCCTGGCATCCCAGCGCCTGCCGGAAGGGTCCCGGCTGGCGATCATCGGCAATGCCGGCGGCCCCGCGATCATCGCCGCCGATGCGCTGCTCTCGCGCCGGGGAAAGCTGGCGGTACTGAGCGAGGAGTCCATGGCACAGTTGAACCGGGTCCTTCCCGAATGCTGGTCGCACGGCAATCCGGTCGATCTGCTGGATGCCGCCGGTCCGGAACGGTTTGCCGCGGCGCTCGATATCGTGCAGCAGGACCCCGGTATCGACGCCATCCTGGTGATCTGCGCCAGTCAGCCGGGTATCGATTCCAGGACCGTGGCCGAGGTCGTGGTTCAGGCGGCAGAGCACAGCCGCAAGCCGCTATTCGCCGCCTGGATGGGTGGAGCCAGGGCGAGGAAGGACATCCATTACCTGACCCACGCCGGCGTGCCGGCACACGCCACGCCCGAACAGGCCATCCGCGCGTTCATGCACCTCGTGTCCTATGCCCACCATCTGGAGATCCTGTACGAGACGCCGCGCGAGTTGCCGATCCGTTTCACGGTGCACCGCAAGAAGCTGGCCAAACGCTTCCACGCCTGCATGCAGCAACGCGGCTCCCTGACGGAAAACGAGGCCAAGCACCTGCTGAAGGCCTATGACATACCCGTGTGCGACACCTGCATCGCGCACAGCGCCGATGAGGCGGTCGCGGCCGCCGCACAGATCGGCTACCCCGTGGTGCTCAAATTGCGTTCCCCCGAGATATTGCACAAGATCGACATCGGCGGCGTGGCGCTGGACCTCAAGGATGCGCAGGCCGTGCGCGAGGCCTATGAAGCCATGCTGCTGCGGCTGCGCGCCGATAAGCTCGCCGCGCGCGTCGACGGGGTGACGCTGCAGCGTATGATGTGCCCCAAGGACGGGCTGGAAATGATCCTCGGCGCGAGCAAGGATCCCACCTTCGGCCCCGTCATCATGGTCGGCCTCGGCGGTGTCGCGACCGAGGTCTATTGCGACCATGCCCTCGGGCTGCCGCCACTCAACGAACGCCTGGCGCGCAATATGGTGGAATCCTTGCGCTGCTGGCCCGTGCTGCAGGGTTATCGGGGCCGCCCCGCCGTGAACATCGACCATCTTATCGAGGTGATGATCCGCTTCTCCTGCCTGATCGCCGATTACCCCGAGATCCGGGAATTCGACATCAACCCGCTGCTCGCGACACCCGATGGCGTGATCGCGCTCGATGCCGCGGCGGTGCTCGATGGGGCGACCGATCAGGTCTCGCGGGAACCCTACGAACACCTGGCGATACGGCCCTATCCGGAACAGTTCATACGCCGGCCGCGGCTGCGCGACGGCACCCAGGTCACCCTGCGGCCGATCCGCCCCGAAGATGAACCGCTCTGGCAGGAACTGATCGCCAGTTCATCCTCCGAATCCATCCGGTTCCGTTTCCGCTCGATCTTCAAGCAAGCGACCCATCAGATGGCGGTTAAATATTGCACGATCGATTACGAACGCGAACTGGCGATGGTCGTGGAGACCCGGGTGGACAATGTGCGCCGCCTGATCGGTGTCGGGCAGCTGATCACCGATCTGAACCATGAAACGGCCGAATACGCCGTGCTCGTGCCTGATCCCTGGCAGGGAAAGGGGGTGGGCGCCCTGCTGCTGGATTATTGCCTGGTGCTTGCCGCCCGCTGGGGTATCTCGGAAGTTGTCGCCGAGACCGACCCGGAGAACATGCGCATGTTGTCCCTGTTCCACAAGCGCGGGTTCAACAGCGTGATCCGGCGCGAGGACGAGGTGGTGTTCCTGAGGAAGAGCCTGGTGTAACGGCAGGGGCTTGCCGTGACGGGCCACCGGCAAGGCTGTTCAGGCAATCGATGCGTATTTTTCGGACATCCCAACGGGTCCAATCGAGCCGGTTGAACGATGTCCGGGGAGCCTGATCCTGCAGTGTATGTTACCGTGCTCTTTTCCGGACTCGCGGGAAAACCGGATTCCTCCGGGTGCCCCTGGCTATAACTGCCTGATTTCCATCACCTCAGCCCCGGCAGCACATTCCTGCCTGCCTGCAGTCACACGGGCAAGGGGCATGAGCGTTGCGAACCGGTGCGCCAGCCGCAGACATGACCGGCATGTTGAGCCAAAAATGAAGTAATCCAGCATCACAAATGTGTAAAATGTGCCCCGACCAACTTCAGGACTTACACACGAGGAATCATGATGCATAGAAACCGTCTCCAGAGCGAGCTTGAACGGATCACCAAGGCTTGCCACCATGACCCGTTCGCCGTGCTCGGCAAGCATGCCGAGAACGGCAAGGACCTGGTCAGGGTCTATCTACCGGATGTGGCCGAAGTCGCCATCGCCGAGGGTAACCTGCCTCTGGAGCGGATACCCGAGACCGACCTGTTCGAATGGCGCGGCGCCTCCGGCACCGTGCCCGATCAGTACCGGCTGATCTGGCGCGACAGCAGCCACCGGGAGCATATCGCCCACGACCCTTACAGTTTTCCGCCCCAGCTTACCGATTTCGACCTGCATCTGTTCGGGGAAGGCAGACACCGCCATGCCTACCGCTTCATGGGCGCCCACCCGCACCAGGTGGGCAGCGTCGCCGGCATCCTGTTCGCCGTCTGGGCGCCGAACGCGGAACGGGTCAGTGTGATCGGCGATTTCAACCGCTGGGACGGGCGCCGGCACCCGATGCGCGTGCGCGGCGGCAGCGGTGTGTGGGAGCTGTTCATCCCGGAGCTCGCGCCGGGATGCCTGTACAAATACGAGATCCGCAACCGCCACAGCGGCGAAATCATCACCAAGGCCGATCCCTATGCGCAGGCCTGCGAGCTGCGCCCGAAAACCGCCACGATCATATCCGAAGCTTCTTCCTATTCCTGGGGGGACCAGGTCTGGATGGAGCGCCTGCCGAGGGTTGACTGGCAGCACACCCCGATGTCGGTCTACGAGGTGCACCTCGGTTCCTGGCAGCGCGGACCGGAAGGGGAGTTCCTCAGCTACCGGCAGCTCGCCGAGCGCCTGGTCGGCTATGTGAAGGAGCTGGGCTTTACCCACATCGAACTGCTGCCCATCACCGAGCATCCCTACGACCCGTCCTGGGGTTACCAGACGACCGGTTATTTCGCGCCGACCAGCCGCTACGGAACCCCCGATGACTTCCGCTATTTCGTGGACGTGTGCCATCAGAACGGCGTCGGCGTGCTTCTGGACTGGGTGCCGGCCCACTTTCCCAAGGATGCCCACGGCCTGGCGCGTTTCGACGGCACGCCCCTCTATGAACACGCCGACCCGCGCCGCGGCGAGCATCTCGACTGGTCGACCCTGATCTACAATTTCGGCCGCAACGAGGTGAAGAATTTCCTCCTCTCCAGCGCCGTGTTCTGG
>JAHKKL010000010.1 GCA_020027635.1 Gammaproteobacteria bacterium | reverse complement strand
CAGGAGCGTGGACGCGCTGCTGACGAACTTTCATCTGCCGGAGTCGACCCTGCTGATGCTCGTTTGCGCCTTCGCCGGTTACGAGGCCGTCATGAGGGCCTACCGGCATGCGGTCGGATCGGGCTACCGTTTTTTCAGCTACGGCGACGCGATGTATATCAGCGCCCGTGGCGCCGCATGACGATGCGGCGTGGCTGATGGAATTCGTGCTCGACAGCTCGGACAGGCTGGCGCGCCGCGGCCGCCTGATTTTCGAGCGTGGTGTCGTGGATACCCCGGCGTTCATGCCGGTCGGTACCTATGGCACGGTCAAGGCGATGACGCCGGAGGAGGTAAGGGCAAGCGGCGCGCAGATGATTCTCGGCAATACCTTTCACCTCATGCTGCGCCCGGGTATCGAGGTCATCCGCACGCTGGGTACGCTGCATGAGTTCATGCACTGGGACGGTCCGATACTGACGGATTCCGGGGGCTTTCAGGTCTACAGTCTCGACAGCCTGCGCGAGATCACCGAACAGGGGGTGACCTTCCGCTCCCCGGTGAACGGCGACAGGGTCTACATGGGGCCGGAGGAGTCCATGCAGGTGCAACGCGCACTCGGCGCCGATATCGTCATGGTGTTCGACGAGTGTACGCCCTATCCCGCAACGGAACGGGAAGCCCGTGCCTCCATGGAACTTTCGCTGCGCTGGGCGCGGCGCAGCCGGATCGCCCACGGGGATAACCCGGCCGCGCTGTTCGGCATCGTCCAGGGCGGCATGTACGGGGTGTTGCGCGAGGAGTCCCTGGCGGGTCTCGTGGAGACCGGTTTCGATGGCTATGCCCTCGGCGGCCTGTCCGTGGGAGAGTCAACGCAGGAGCGCAATGAGGTGCTGGCGGGCATCATGCCGCGCATCCCTGTCGACGCGCCGCGTTATCTGATGGGGGTCGGCAAGCCGGAGGATATCGTCGCGGCCGTGCGGCTCGGCATCGATATGTTCGACTGCGTCCTGCCCACCCGCAATGCCCGCAACGGACACCTGTTCGTGCGTGCGGGCGTTGTCCGTATCCGCAACAGCCGCTACCGCACCGATAACCGGCCGCTGGATGAGGAGTGTCGATGCTACACCTGCCGCCACTACAGCCGGGCCTATCTGCATCACCTGGACCGGTGTGGCGAGATTCTCGGCGCCCGCCTGAACACATTGCACAACCTGACTTATTACCAGGATCTCATGGCCGGTATGCGCGCGGCCATCGAGAATCAGTCCCTGGATGACTTTGTCAGGCATTTTTATGCGGGACGGGGCGAAATGCCGGCGGCTGTGCCATAATAGCGCGCCGCGGGCCAGGGCCGGATCGGCCGTCACGCCCGGCGTGCCAACTTCAGAAACGAATCAAATCCATATACGGGAGCGAAACGACAGTCATGAGTTTCTTCATTGCTGATGCCTGGGCAGGGACTGCCCCCCAGGGACAGATGGATCAACTGGTCGGTTTTTTGCCGCTGATCTTCATTTTCGTGGTGTTCTATTTTCTGCTGATCCGTCCGCAGAGCAAAAAGGCCAAGGAACACAAACAGATGGTCGAGGCGATCGCCAAGGGCGACGAGGTGGTGACCAACGGAGGCCTGCTGGGCCGGATCACCAGCGTGGGCGATAATTTCGTGGAACTGGAGCTCGGCGAAGGCATGAAGGTCAAGATCCAACGCCAGGCTATCGCCAACCTGATGCCAAAGGGTACGATCAAGGAATCGTAATCGTTCGTAACAAGGAATAAACAGCATGATCAATCAGTACCCCCTTTGGAAGAACCTGCTGATTATCGCCGTTCTTCTGGTCGGTATCGTTTACGCACTGCCAAACGTCTATGGTGAGGATCCCGCACTGCAGATTACCAATGCGCGCGCCGGCAAGCTGGAGGCGGGTGTTCCGGAGAGGGTGGCGAACGCGCTGAAAACGGCCGGGATCGACTACAAGAGCATCGAGTCCGATGATCAGGAGATTCTGGTGCGCTTCAACTCCACCGAAGTGCAGCTGAAGGCGGTGGATTTTATCAAGGCCGATCTGGGTACGCAGTTTGTGGTGGCCCTGAACCTCGCGCCCTCGACGCCGCAATGGCTGCAGTCGCTGAACGCCCTGCCCATGTATCTCGGACTGGATCTGCGCGGTGGCGTGTATTTCCTGATGGAAGTGGACATGGATGCCGCGGTCAAACAGGCCATCGAGCGCTATGCCGGGGACTTGCGTACACTGCTGCGCGAACAAAAGATCCGCTATGGCCAGATTCGCACGGAGAACGCCGGCGTGCGTCTCATGTTCAATAGCGCCGAAGACCGGGACCGTGTCGTATCGCTGATCCGCAAGGAATTTCCGGACCTGGAACGTGAGGAACTGCCAGTGGATAACGGGAGCTTTGGCTTGTTCGTCAAGCCGAGCGAACGTGAAATGAAAGAAGTTCGCTCGTTTGCCCTGCAGCAGAACATTCTGACGCTGCGCAATCGCGTCAACGAACTGGGCGTGGCAGAGCCCGTCATCCAGCAGCAGGGGTCCTCGCGTGTCGTGGTCCAGCTGCCCGGCGTGCAGGATACCGCGCGAGCCAAACGTATTCTGGGCGCCACGGCGACGCTCGAATATCGCGCCGTCGATGTCGAACATGATCTGGAGCGCGCGGTGGCCGGGAAGGTTCCGGCGGGTTCGCAGATTTATCATCAACGCGACGGGAAGCCGGTTCTGCTGAAGAAGTCGGTGATCGTGACCGGCGACCAGATCGTCAACGCCAGTTCCGGATTTGACTCGCAAACCGGCACCCCGAATGTCACCGTCATGCTCGATGCCAAGGGCGCCCGCAAGATGCTGGCGTTTACCAAGGAAAGTGTCGGCAAGCCCATGGCGGTGGTGTTCATCGAGAACAAGACGGAAACCAGGATGGTCGAGGGGCAACCGGTCAGCTCCACGAAGAAGGTGGAAGAAGTGGTCAGTGTGGCCACCATCCGTGATGTATTCAGCAAGCGCTTCCAGACCACCGGCCTCGACAGTCCTCAGGAGGCGCATGAGCTGGCGCTGATCCTGCGTTCCGGCGCCCTGGCGGCCCCGATCCAGATTATCGAGGAACGCACCGTCGGACCGAGCCTCGGCGCCGAGAACATCCAGCGCGGCTTTCATTCCACATGGATCGGTTTCGCGGCGATCGCCGTGTTCATGTTCATTTACTATCTGGTCTTCGGTGTGACTGCGGTTATCGCGCTGGGCATCAACGTGGTTCTGCTGGTCGCGCTGCTGTCGATGCTGCAGGCGACCCTGACGCTGCCCGGACTGGCCGCCATCGCGCTTACCGTGGGCATGGCGATCGATGTCAACGTGCTGATCAACGAGCGTATCCGCGAGGAACTGCGCAACGGCAACACGCCGCAGGCGAGCATCCATACCGGGTATGAACGTGCCTTCGGCACCATTCTCGACTCGAACGTCACCACGCTGATCGCGGGGCTCGCGCTGCTCATGTTCGGCAGCGGAGCGGTGCGCGGTTTTGCCGTCGTGCTGTGCCTGGGCATCATTACCTCCATGTTCAGCGGGGTCATGGTGTCGCGCGCCATGGTGAATCTGATCTACGGCGGCCGGCGCAAGCTCGATCGGCTTACCATCGGCAACACCCAATGGAATTCGAGCCGCAGTGCGGCATGAACTTAAAAATCCGACGCTGAGATAAGCACGCCATGGAATTCTTCAAGATACGCAAAGACATCCCGTTCATGCGCCACGCGCTGGTGTTCAACGTGATTTCCATGATCACGTTTCTCTTCGCGGTATTTTTTCTGATGACCAAGGGGCTCAACTTCGGCGTGGACTTCACCGGCGGGACGGTGATGGAGGTGAGTTACCCGCAGACCGCCGATCTGCAGAAGATCCGCTCGCTGGTGGAGCAGAGCGGCTACGCCGACGTTACGGTGCAGAACTTCGGCGGCTCGCACGACGTGCTGATCCGCCTGCCGGCCAAGGCGGAAGCGGGCGGCGACAAGCTGGCCCAAGCAGTGATGGAGGTCCTGCACCGCGCCGATACCGCGGCGCAGCTGCGGCGTACCGAGTTTATCGGGCCGCAGGTCGGCCGCGAGTTGATCGAAAATGGCGGTCTGGCGCTGCTGTTCGTGTCCATCGGCATCGTGGCGTATCTCTGGTTCCGTTTCGAGTGGAAGTTCGGTATTGCAGCGATCATTGCCAACCTGCATGACGTGGTCATCATCCTCGGTTTCTTCGCGTTTTTTCAGTGGGACTTCTCGCTCACGGTGCTGGCGGCGGTACTCGCCATTCTCGGCTACTCGGTGAACGAATCGGTGGTGGTGTTCGACCGGATCCGGGAGAACTTCCGCATGATGCGCACGGCCAGCACGCCGCAGATCATCGATAACGCGATTACCCGAACGATGTCGCGCACCATTATTACGCACGGCTGCACGCAGCTTGCAGTGTTATCCATGCTGGTCTTTGGTGGCGAGACGCTGCATTACTTCGCGCTGGCCCTGACCATCGGCATCCTGTTCGGCATTTATTCCTCGGTGCTGGTGGCAAGCCCGATAGTCATGTGGCTCGGCATATCGCGCAAAGACATGATGCCGGCTAAGAAGGAAGGCGCGGAGCGCGGTGGCGAGAGTCTGCCCTAGCCAAAACCGGGGTTTTGACCGGGCGGCGGTGATCCCCGGTCAGTTCGTCGGGTAACGCCGCGGGAAGTAAAGAATCCGGGCGGATGGTTTTTTCTCCGGGCGCCCGTTTTCGATACCGAGGATTTCGACGCCACCTCTTCTGCTTGCGAAGCTCGCCTGGCGGGTGAAGTCTTGCAGGCATTCGAGGACATCACGCATTATCATTTCCAATGCGTCACCTCCGGGTCTCCTGTTCTTCATGGCATTAAATCCGGTGTCTTCCTTGCGCGCGTGGGGCAGGCTGTTTATGTCAGTGGCCCTGAGTGCAGCCGTCGGACGCCTGACATGAATCGGCGCTGACATTCCAAACTTGAACCCGCGTGCAGCTGCGAGTACACCGCCTGGACGTCCCGCGGAGGAACCGCATGGATAACCCCCCGTCTTGCGTGATTATTCCGTGCCGGGACCGCCCGCGAGTGTGCCGGACACGTAGGGGCGAATGGCTTTGAGAATATGCGGGAAAAGCTTGGGATTGGCGCTGACGATATTGCCGTGTTTGAGATGGTCGTGTCCACCGGATAAATCCCCCGACAGGCCGCCGGCCTCCTGTATGAGCAGCACACCGGCCGCCATGTCCCAGATGCTCAGGCCGATTTCCCAGAATCCGTCCAGGCGCCCGCACGCGACATAGGCAAGATCCAGTGCAGCCGAACCCGCCCTGCGTATCCCCGCCGTCTGCGGGAACAATGCCCGGAACATGCCAAGGTAGGCATCCAGATGTTGCTGTTGCCTGATGGGGAAACCGGTACCCAGCAATGCGCCTTCAAGGGTGCGTCGTGAGGTTACCCGGATGCGGCGGTCATTCAGGTGTGCGCCCGAGCCGCGTGTAGCGGTAAACAGTTCCTGTTTGAGCGGGTCATAGATCACGGCCTGTTCGAGGCGGCCCTTGTGCCGCAGTGCGATGGAAACCGCGAACTGCGGGAAGCCGTGCAGGTAATTCGTGGTACCGTCCAGCGGGTCGATGATCCATTCGTACCCGTTACCGGGTTGCGCGCCGCTTTCTTCGGCGAGAATCCCGTGACTAGGATACGCTTTGCGCAGGGTATGGATGATTTCCTGCTCGGCCTGACGGTCGACCTCGCTGACAAAGTCATTGCGTTCCTTGGTCTGGACCGCCAGCTGGTCCAGCCGGTCCATGTTCCGGATGATGATATTGCCGGCGTTGCGGGCCGCGCGGACCGCAATATTCAGCATCGGATGCATGGTGTCATGGCCTGATTGGCGAGCCTGCTAACAAAAGGCTGCACAGAATAGCAGAGAAGCCACCTCCGCGGTATGCACCGACGGCCATTCCAAGGGGAGGCGGATCCGTCTCAGTCGCGGTGCTTGCGGTATTTCTCGCGCAGCTGCTCGCGTTCCTGTGGAGACATGTTTTTGTACTGCTGCTGTTTGCGTTTGACGGCGTCGCGTTCTCCAGGGGGGAGATCGAGGTAGCGGCGGGCACCCTGGCGCAGTTTTTCCTGTTCCGCCGGTGAATAACCCGTCCAGTTGCGGCGATGATCCTTCAATGTTGCCTGTTCATCACCGGACAGTGCGCCCCATGGCACGTCCCCGTTACGGGCCGACTCTGCCTGCTGTTCGTGGCCATTGCCGCGATCCCTGGATAGCGCCGTCGGCGGGAATAACCCGATCGTCAGGACTATGGGCAGTAGCACGGCTCTGAAGGGGAATTTCGGTTTCATTGCTCAGGTTCTGTTCGCCTAGGAATTACCGTTACCGTTTTGTTCATGCATCTTGTCGTCGCCCTGATTGGCCATCCACAGATAAAAATCGAGGTCTTCATAGAGGTCAGGGATCTCCTCACTGGTTCGGGCCGTCATTTGCGTAGTGTCCACGAACTCATGCCGCAGCGTCCAGAGTCCGGCCGACACGGCGATGAGCAGCATAGCTGCCGTGGCGAGTACCGGGTATCTGATGATATGGCGATGCCGCCTGGCTGTCATAGACCGCTGGCGGGCGAGTTTCAGTCCGGCGGACAGTTTGCCGTCCGCTCGCCATGCTCCCAGAACATCCCGGCCCAAATATTCCCAAGAATGCAGCCGGCCGCGACATTGCGGACAGCCGACAAGGTGGTTTTCCAGCCGAGCCTTTATCTCGCTGCTGTCATCCAGGAGACCGGCCCGCAAACGGTCAAGCAATTCCGTATCAGGATGTGCCTGTTTATGCATAGTCCCATACCTCCGCCAGAAGTTTGCGCAGTTCGCGCAGAGCGCGATAGTGGTGCTGTTTTACGCTGTTTTCCGAACAGCCGAGCGTCAATGCCGTTTCCTGAGTCGTCATGCCGCGCCATTCCCTGAGTACGAAGACCTGTCGTTGCCGCTCCGACAGACAGCGCAGGGCCTCCGTGACTTTCTGCCGCAGTTGCGCGGCGACTATCCCGGCTTCGGGCGCCGTTATGTGATCATCCCGGTCGTCGGCCGGAAGATCGGGTTCCTCCATGGTGTTGCCATCATCACGGTCCTTGCGGAACAGTCCGGTGAATGACACCAGCTTGTGCTTGCCCTGTTCGATGAGGCGCCTGCGCCTGACGTCGTTTATCCGGCTGTTCAGTATGGTCCGGAACAGCGCTGGCCATTGCGCAGGCGGTTTGTCCCGGTAGTATTCGACCAGTCTCAGCATGCTGTCCTGTACCACGTCCATGGCGGTTTCATGGTGCCATAACGCCGCATAGGCGACATAGTAGGCATTTTCCTCGTGACTCGCGAAGAATCTGTCCAATTCGTGATTACTCTGACTGTTGGCCGGCAAGGCGATTCCCGTGTTTGATATGGCGTCCATTACGCCAATTGCTGACATGGTGAATGTTGAAGAGACGATGCTCGCTAGCACGCCGCAGGCAGAGTTCACTTGGGCTGTCTGCCCTGCACACTGGCAAGCCGGTATATTACCGGTGACCAGTATAACCAATCCCCTCAGGGGATTTTGCCTGATAACTTTCATGGTGTCCGCCATCGAAATGGCCGCTTATCTCAGGGGATGCCTGACAGACGCTGGGAATTGCGCGTCGGGAACACATGTTACGGTTCCTTTTTGACTGATCCTGTTATGGTTAACGTAGAACCGGGAAAAAGGTTAACAGGAAGTCGCGCGGTCAGGAGTCTGCTGTGAAGCGTCCCAGAATCTGACCAACGCATACCGAACGGTCGGTGGAGAGGTCCGGGCTCCATTCCGCTTGGCCCGGACCATGCAGCAGGATGACGGTCGAGCCCATGTTGAAACGGCCCATCTCGTCACCGCGTCGGAACCGCCACTGTTGGCCGCCCTCGCGGGGATATCTGCGGACCAGGATATCCGTACCGGCAGGCCGGATGATTCCTTCCCAGACAGTTTCCATGCAGGCCACGAAGATGGCGCCGACCAGTACCATCGCTATCGGTCCGGCAGGAGTTTCAAACAGCGCCGCCAAGCGCTCATTCCGGGTGAAAAGTCCGGGTATGGTTCGTGTGGTATGGGGTGCGACGCTGAAGAGGCGGCCGGGAATATAGACAGTCTCGACCAGCCGGGCATCGCACGGCATGTGAACGCGGTGATAATCACGCGGCGAAAGGTACAGCGTCGCGAACCCCCCCTCCTGGAAAGCGTCAGCCCGGCGGGTGTCGCCACCCAGCAAATCGACGAGAGAAAAGCCCCGACCCTTCGCCTGGATCAGTCGTCCGTCCGAAATGTGTCCGATCTGGCTGATTCGGCCATCCACCGGGCTGGTGATCGCCTGGGGTTGTCCTGACTGTGGACGCGCGCCGGGTTTCAGGGCACGGGTGAAAAAACTATTGAAATCAGTGTACTGATAGGGAGATGGCTCCGCCGCCTCCGACATGTCCACATTGAAATGGTGGATAAACCAGTCGATCAGCAGATTTTTCCACCAAGGGACCCGCCAGCGCGTGGCGGAACGTACCAGGCGGGAAAGAAGGTGATGCGGCAGGACGGCCAGTGGCCAGGATTTCATCCAGTCGCCCAGGGTGCTGAAAGACATCGTTTTGAGGATCGTCGGGGAGCTAATGACGCTGATGAGCCGCTTCGCCGGTTTCCCGTATCACCGGAACCGCGAACGTATTGCAGAAGCCGTCGGCACGATGGATTACCAGAGTCACTAAATCGCCCTCGCGGAGTGGGCGCTGCGGATTGATCAGCATCAGATGGATACCTCCAGGCTCCAGGGAAATCTTTTCTCCCGCAGGTATCTCGAGTTTCTCGAGTGGAGCCATCCTGGCAATACCGGACTCAACGATCGTGCGGTGCAGTTCGGTGTGGTCGAAATCAGGGCTAGTAATGGCGGTGATCTCGGCGGGAGTCCCCCCGGTGTTGCTGATGACCATATAGGCGGCGAGCACACTAACAGTCGGCGGCGCCTCCCTGATCCAGGAGTCATGCACCTCCAGCGTCGCACCGGCCGCCGGTGAGCAAGACAGCAGCAGGCCCAGGGCCGCGTGCAGAAATGCAAGAACTGTTTTCATGAATCACCGGTAAGCTTTTGAAATCTTCCCGAAGTCATCCGCGATGTCAGCCGCATTGAGGGGTGGTGTGAATGCCGCATGGAAACGTCCGGCGGGGTCGAACAGCAATACGCTGGCGCTATGGTCCATCAGGTAACTATCCGTCCCGGAATTCTCCGTGGCACGCGCGTAGATGACGCCCAGTTGACGAGTCAGTGATCTGATCGCGTCGTCGGTGCCGGTTGCACCGATAAATGCCCCATTGAAGTAGGAGACGAACTGGCCCAGCTTTTCAGGAGTATCCCGCCCGGGATCGATAGTGATGAATATAAACTGGACTTGGTTTTTGACAGCCTCGAGTCTGTGGGCCACGCTGTTCAGTACCGACAGGGTGGTCGGGCAGACGTCGGGACAATGGGTATAACCAAAGAAGACAAATGACCAGCGACCCTGTAGCGAGCTGTTTTCAAAGTTCTTTCCGGTATGATCGACGAGTGTGAATGGCTGAATCTCACGCGGATTGTCAAACACCGTGCCGTGCAACCCGGACAGATCGGGGGGCTTGCCCAGGAAATAATCGGAGACCCAGTATCCGGTCGTGAGGGCGAGGGTGGCAGCCAGCAAGAAGGCGCCGCGCAGAATTGTTGATGATTTGCCTAGTGCAGACATGGTGGCACATTATTCCACAGAGGCGTTCCGGCTTCATTATGCAATTAATCAGCAAGGGAAACCGGCAGGATCGACCAGGCTTGTCGTGTAGCTGCCATATCCCGGGGAACCTCATGAATTCACTTACCACAGTACGGGATTTCATACGCTGGGGCACCAGCCGCTTCGGCGCGGCCGGGCTGGTGTTCGGCCACGGCACGGATAATGCCCTGGATGAATCGGCGGCATTGGTGATGCATGCGCTGCATCTCGGCACGGAACTGCCGGGGGACTACCTCGACGCCGTGCTGAGCGAAACCGAGCGCCAGGAGGTTATTCAACTTATCGAGTCCCGCGTCTCTAGTCGCAAACCGGCTGCGTATCTCACTCATGAAGCCTGGTTCGCCGGATTGCCCTTTTACGTGGACGAGCGCGTACTGGTACCGCGTTCACCGATCGCCGAACTGATTACCAGCCGGTTTGCTCCCTGGGTCGTGCCGGAGCGGATCGACAGCATACTCGACCTGTGTACCGGCAGCGGCTGTATTGCCATTGCATGCGCCTTTGCATTCCCGGATGCACGCGTGCTCGCCACCGATATTTCCCGCGATGCCCTGGCCGTTGCCCGTGAGAATATCGACCGCCACGGGCTGGCTCAGCGCGCGCAACTACTGGAAAGCAGTCTTTTCGAACGTGTCGGTGAACGGCGTTTCGACCTGATTGTCTCGAACCCTCCTTACGTTCCACAATCGGAAGTGCAAGAATTGCCGGACGAGTTCAAGCACGAACCGGTCCTTGGCCTGTCGGCCGGTGAGGATGGACTCGATGTCGTGGTGCAGATACTTAAACATGCCTCCCGGCATCTTAGGGATAATGGGATACTCGTCGTGGAGGTGGGCTGCAGCCAGCGGGCCTTGGTCGGCCAGTACCCCGAGATCCCGTTTCTCTGGCTGGAGTTCGAGCATGGTGGTGAGGGAGTGTTTCTGCTGGAACAAGCCCAGTTGAGGAAACATCAGCAGATTTTTGACGACGTGGCAAGACGGCGTGCCGGTACGGCATGCAGCGGTTCGAGGTCTACTGATTATGTCTGAGAGGGCAAGCACGACGCAGGAATACGTGGATCTCGTGGACCAGGTGATCTTTGACCTCGAAGAACTGCAGTCGTCGACGGCCTACGATATCGATGACATCGAAGGCGTTCCGGCCTACCTGGATGTTTTGCTGAAGGAGGTTAGGGATCTGCGTGTATCGATGGCGGATGGCAGCTATCTGTTTGGGCGCGAGGACCTGCCATTCATGCGCCTGGTGAAGAGAAGCAGCGAAAAGACGCTGCCTTTTATCCGGCTGTTCTACCGGATCAACCAGACCCACAAGCTGGGCCTGGATATTCCTAAGGACTGACTCTCCAGCGGCCCGGTTCTTCCCTGCCGACCGACCGGAGTGTTGCTGATGCTAGCGCTTGACGCGGTAAATGAGTCCGGGTCTTATCAATACCTCATCCTTGTTCAGCTGGTCGAGCGGAAACTCGCCGTCGATATTCCTGGCGATCCTATCGAACTCGTAGATTCCATTGTTTGACTGAATGGTTTTATAGATGGGTTGACCGAGGTACTTGCCGACCTGAGAGGATTGGGTAGCCGATTGCGCCATGTCTGTCTCCTGATGTTCATTACACGTTTACCGCAAAGTTCGTATCGGTCGAAACAGCCCGTCCTTTAACGCAACCGCGATCAATAAACAGGGGACGCTTGTTTATTAACCCGTTACAATAGACGCATGTCAGGGAACAGCTTCGGAAAACTGTTTACGGTCACCGGTTTCGGGGAGAGTCACGGTCCGGCACTGGGCTGTGTCGTCGATGGCTGCCCGCCGGGGATGGCACTCAGCGAACAGGACCTGCAACACGACCTGGACCGCCGCAAACCCGGCAAATCGCGGCACACGACCCAGCGGCGGGAATCCGACGAGGTGCAGATACTCTCCGGTGTGTTCGAGGGCAGGACGACCGGGACTCCGATCGGTTTGATGATTCTGAATACCGACCAACGCTCAAAGGACTATGCACGTATCATGGATCGGTTCCGTCCCGGTCACGCGGATTATACTTACCAGCAGAAATACGGTTTTCGGGATTACCGCGGCGGCGGGCGTTCATCGGCACGGGAAACTGCGATGCGCGTGGCTGCCGGTGCCATCGCCAGGAAATATCTGAACGAATGCTGCGGTATCCGTATTCGCGGCTATCTTGCGCAGCTGGGACCGATCCGGCTGGATCTCAAGGATTGGGACGCGGTGGAAACGAACCCTTTCTTCTGTCCCGATCCTTCCCGGGTGGCGGAACTGGAGGACTACATGGATGCCCTGCGCAAGGAAGGCGACTCGATCGGTGCCCGGGTCAACGTGGTTGCCAGCGGCATGCCTCCCGGGCTGGGTGAGCCGATCTTTGATCGGCTGGATGCCGATATCGCCCATGCCCTGATGAGCATCAACGCCGTGAAGGGAGTGGAAGTCGGCGCCGGTTTTGCTTGCATCGAACAGAAGGGTACCGAACATCGTGACGAAATTACCCCGCGGGGATTCCTCGGCAACAACGCCGGCGGCGTGCTGGGCGGCATTTCCAGCGGGCAGGATATCGTCGCCAGTATTGCCCTGAAACCGACATCGAGTATTCGCCTACCGGGTCAGACCGTAAATGTCCGGGGCGAGCCCGTCGAAGTCGTCACTACGGGTCGGCATGACCCGTGTGTCGGCATACGCGCCACGCCGATTGCCGAAGCCATGCTGGCGATCGTGCTGATGGACCATCTGCTGCGGCATCGCGCCCAGAACCTGGATGTCGTGTCCGACACGCCGGTCATTCCGGCCAGGGCAACTGAATAATTCAGCCGCTACTCCCAGAAACCTCAACCCGCTCCCATTGTTTCCCGGCATGAATTACTGGCGGCTGTCCGGCTTCTATTTGTTCTATTTCGCCACACTGGGAGCCCTGGTTCCCTACTGGAGCCTCTACCTCAGATCGCTGGATTTCAGCGTTACGGCGATCGGGCAGCTGACTGCGATCCTGATGGCAACCAAGATCGTCGCGCCCTATGTCTGGGGCTGGATCGCCGATCACACCGGTCGGCGCATCGCCATTGTGCGCCTCGCCTCCCTGCTGGCCGCGCTGGCCTTTGGCGGTGTATTTGCCGGCACCGGCTACTGGTGGCTGGCGCTGGTGATGTCGGTGTTCAGTTTTTTCTGGAATGCCTCCTTGCCCCAGCTCGAGGCCACGACCATGAATCACCTGGGCAGCGAGACCAGGCATTACAGCCGCATCCGGTTGTGGGGTTCCGTCGGGTTTATCCTGACGGTCGCGGGGCTGGGACCCGTGCTGGATCGCTATGGCGCCGGTGTCTTGCCCGCCATCCTGCTGGCGCTGTTTACCGCTATCTGGCTGAGCACTCTTGCCGTGCCGGAGTCGGCGGCCGATCCTCCGACACTGGAGCAGGAATCGCTGCGCAGGGTGATCAGACGGCCAATGGTGCTTTCCTTGTTCGGTGTTTGTTTTCTGATGCAGGCCAGCCACGGCCCCTACTATACGTTTTTCACCATTTACCTCGAGAATTTCGGTTATTCGCGCACCTCGATCGGGCAACTCTGGGCGCTGGGGGTGGTCGCCGAAATCGGTGTTTTCCTGCTCATGCCGCGGTTGCTACCCCGTTTCGACGCGCGCCAACTGCTGCTGCTTGCCACCGGCCTCACCACCCTGCGCTGGCTGTTGATTGCCGTCTTTCCAGCACACCTCGGTATGATCGGAGTAGCCCAGTCCCTGCATGCGGCCAGCTTCGGCCTCTACCATGCCGTATCGATCTACCTGGTCCATCGATTGTTTATCGGTACCCATCAGGGCCGTGGGCAGGCGCTTTACAGCAGCCTGAGTTTCGGTGCCGGCGGGGCTGTTGGCAGCCTCGCGAGCGGCTATCTCTGGAAAGGCATCGGACCCGAGGCGATGTTCCTGCTGGCCGCGGCCGCGAGTCTCACGGCCCTGGCTGTGGCTTACCGGGGAGTCAAAGGGGATTATTCATGATCTGTGCGCGAGCCCTGTATTCGCTATTCCCATCCTATATAATCCCTGCCTGAATTGCGCAGATGGCAGTACTGGCCTCCATGCCCGGCAAAACCCTTTATGACAAACTCTGGGACTCGCACCTCGTTCGCCAGGACGAGGACGGTACCGCATTGCTGTATATCGATCGTCATCTGGTACATGAAGTGACTTCACCCCAGGCTTTCGAGGGGTTGCGGCTGGCCGGCCGTCTGCCCTGGCGAATCCGGTCCATCCTGGCCGTTCCCGACCACAACGTCCCGACCACGGAACGCGCGGCCGGAATCGCTGACCCGGTGTCGCGCCTCCAGGTGGAGACGCTGGACCGCAACTGCACGGATTTTGGAATCACCGAATTTTCCATGCATGATCCGCGTCAGGGGATCGTGCATGTGATCGGGCCGGAGCAGGGCGCCACCCTGCCGGGCATGACCGTTGTTTGCGGCGATTCCCACACGTCGACGCACGGCGCGTTCGGCGCCCTGGCCTTCGGCATTGGCACCTCTGAGGTCGAGCACGTCCTGGCAACGCAGTGTCTGATTCAGAAAAAATCCGGGAATATGCGCATTCGTGTCGACGGGTGGCTGGCTCCCGGGGTGTCCGCCAAGGATGTGATACTGGCGATCATCGGCCGTATCGGTACCGCCGGCGGTACCGGCCATGCCATTGAATTCTGCGGTTCGACCATACGTTCACTGTCCATGGAGGGGCGTATGACGGTCTGCAACATGGCCATAGAGGGCGGGGCCCGTGCCGGCATGATCGCCGTAGATGATGCCACCATCGAGTACCTGGCCGGGCGCCCCTATGCCCCCGCCGGCGAGCTGTGGGAGGCGGCAATAGCCGCCTGGGCGTATCTCAGGAGCGACGATGACGCTGCATTTGACCGATCGGTCACACTCGACGGCTCCGCCCTGGTACCCCAGGTGACCTGGGGCACCTCACCCGAGATGGTGGCGCCGATCGACGGCACCGTCCCCGATCCCGAGGAGGAGTCCGACCCGGTCAGACGGGAGGGAATGCGCAAGGCGCTGGCCTATATGGGTCTGGAGCCGGGGATGCCGGTCTGCGCCATCAAGCCGGATCATGTGTTTATCGGTTCCTGTACCAATGCCCGCATCGAGGATCTGCGCGTAGCGGCCGCCGTGGTGA
>JAHKKL010000127.1 GCA_020027635.1 Gammaproteobacteria bacterium | reverse complement strand
GATGAGGTGAGCAGGGCCTCTTCGTAGCAGAAGGCCCCCCGGTGGACGTGCTCGCTTACCAGCGCGGACTCCGTGTAGTCCTGCCGGTACCACGGCAAGCGCCGGCGACCGGCGCCGAGCAGCCAGTAAAGCCCGAGTCCCGCGCCGATGAACAGCGACGGCGGACCGCCCTTAAGCGAGGGGATATAGTGGAACGCGGCCGGTGCGGCCCAGCCGTCCAGTTCCTCGATCATCCGGTCACGCGACCGGGACAGCCGGAAGACGGTCAGCACGTCGCCGGCGCGCAGATACAGCAGCCCGCCCCACACCATCATGCCGGAGGACTGGCTCGTGCCCGAGGCAAAATCGCCTTTGTCGAGCAGCAGGGTGCGCCAACCCTGGCGGCACAGTTCACCGTACAGGGAGGCGCCCGTGATGCCGCCGCCTAAGATCAGCACATCGAATACTTCTTCTCCGGCATGCTGCCAATGTACCGAACGCATCTGTCAGGCACTCTCTTCTTCGCTAGGCGGCTGCTGTCGTGAGCCCCCATCACCGATTCGGCGGCAAGGATAACCGCCCGTTCCCGGGGGCGCCACTGCCGGCGAACGCCATTGCGTCGGGCCGCGGTACGCAAACAGCGATCCGACCGCGGTAACGGGCGGCAGACCGGGTTGCAAATCGTGAAGAAGGGGGAATGGGTCTGGGAGGAGTGGCACTTACTTAAACCGAAATGTAGGGTTAGCGTTTTTTTGCGTAACCCGCCAGACGTTGCGAAGCAACACAACGCATTTTTAATGAGTGCCTGCCGGCACAGGTGGTGGGTTACGGCACCAACGGCGTGCCTAACCCTACATCGAGTGTGAAACCGCCTAAGTAAGCGCCACTTGGGCCAGGAAGGTTATTTCTTCCAACCACCAGCAGCGTTCAGTTCTCGCCTGCCGTCTCGACGGGCAAGCCGGCGTGGCGCCATTCGGGAAATCCGCCTTCGAGACGGCGGGCGCGACGGCCCTGAGCCCGCAGGCGGGCCACGGCATCGAAGGCGAGCACGCAGTGCGGACCGCGGCAGTAGGCAATGACTTCCTTGTGCGAATCCAGGCTTTCGAGTCGGGCTTCCAGTTCGGCCAGCGGGATATTGATCGCGCCCGGCAGGTGCCCGGCGGCATATTCTTCCGGCGGCCGGACATCGAGCACGATAACCAGCCCCTGGCGGGCGCGCTCCAGCAACTCACCCGCCGGCACCGGTTCCAGACTGTCCTTGACGGTCAGATAGGTGTTGATCAAGCGCTCCACCTCGGCCAGCCGGTGCTGCGCGACCCCGCGCAGACACTCGAGCAAGGCCAACACATCGTCGCCGCTCAGGCGGTACATCACGTTCAGACCAAGCTTACGGGATTCCACCAGTCCGGCCTGCCGCAGTTGCTGCAAGTGTTTCGAGGTATTGGCCACCGTCAACCCGGATACCGTCGCCAGCGCCTCGACGCTACGCTCGCCCTGGGCCAGATATTCCAGCAGTTCCAACCGGTTACCGTGACCCATCGCCTTGGCGATGCGGGCGAACTGGGTGAACAGATCGTGTTTGAAATGCGCGCTTGACATCCTGCCTCGATCGGCTAAGCTACTATTCAACTAATCGATTGATTAGTTGTTAATGCCATTCATTATAACAGTTGCCTAGAGACAGGCAATTACACCGGACGAGAGGAAACGCGCCGATGGGTTTCAACGAGTTTGTCCTGACCAACGAGCTGCCGATCCGGCTGGGGTTCTTCTTCGGCATCTTCGTCGTGATGGCGTTGTGGGAGATGCTGGCCCCGCGCCGCCGACTGCTGACCTCCAAGACCGTGCGCTGGGCTAACAATCTCGGCCTGGTGTTCCTGAACAGTTTCGTCCTGCGCCTCGCCTTCCCCGCCGCCGCCGTGGGCATGGCGCTGCAGGCCGACGAGCGGGGCTGGGGGCTGTTCAATGTCATCGAGGCGCCCTACTGGGCGGCCGTGCTGCTGTCGGTCATGGCGCTCGATTTCTTCATCTGGCTCCAGCATGTGATGGTGCATGCCATACCGGTGCTGTGGCGGCTGCACCGGGTGCATCATGCCGACCTCGACTTCGATGTCACCACGGGCGCCCGCTTTCACACCCTGGAGATTCTGTTGTCGATGCTGATCAAGTTCGCGGTGATCCTGCTGCTGGGTCCGCCGCTGGTCGCGGTGGTGCTCTTCGAGGTGCTGCTGAACGCCACGGCCATGTTCAATCACGGCAATGTGCGGCTGCCGCAGGCACTCGATCGGGTGCTGCGCCTCGTCGTGGTGACACCGGACATGCACCGCGTGCATCACTCCGTCGAGGACGACGAAACCAACAGCAACTTCGGCTTCAATCTGCCGTGGTGGGACCGCCTGTTCGGGACCTACCGCGCGCAACCGCGCGGCGGGCACGAGGCCATGACCATCGGCATACACACCTTCCGCACGGACAAATGGTGCAGCTGGCTGCCGGGCATGCTCTCGATTCCCTTCGTCGGCAAGGTGCAGGACTACGCCATCAACCGGCGTCAATGGGAGAAAGAGCGTGAACAATAACCGCCTCATCCGCATCCTGCTGATCCTCGGTCTCGTGGCGGGCGTCGCGCTGGCGGTGCTGTACCGCGACCGGTTTGACGGGGTGGCGCTCCAGGCCTGGATCCAGGAGGCGGGCATCGCCGCGCCGCTGCTCTTCATGCTGATCTATGCGCTGGCCGCCGTGCTGTTTCTGCCGGGATCGGTCCTCACCCTCGCCGGCGGCGCCCTCTTCGGCCCGGTGCTGGGCACGTTTTATAACCTGACCGGGGCCACCCTGGGCGCCACCCTCGCATTTCTGATCGCCCGCTACCTCGCCTCGGACTGGGTGGCGAAAAAGGCCGGCGGGCGCGTGAAGCAGCTCATCAACGGCGTCGAGGGCGAAGGCTGGCGCTTCGTCGCCTTCGTGCGTCTGGTGCCGTTGTTTCCGTTCAACCTGCTGAATTACGCGCTCGGCCTGACGCGCCTGAAGCTCAGCCACTACCTCATCGCCACCTATGTCTTCATGCTGCCCGGCGCCATCGCCTACACCTATCTGGGCTACGCCGGCCGCGAGGCGGTCGCCGGCGGCGAAGGGATGATCCAGAAGGGGCTGCTGGCGCTCGCGCTGCTCGCGGTCGTGGCCTTCCTGCCGCGCCTCATCGGCAAGCTGCGCCGCGGTGCCATGATCGAGTTTGAGGATTTCAAGCGGCGGCTCGATGCCGGCAAGGGCCTGCTGGTACTCGATGTGCGCCCCGCCGAAGCCTTTACCGGCGAACAGGGGCACATCGACGGCGCGGTAAACATCCCGCTGGAGGACCTGCAGCGGCGCATGGCGGAACTGGGCGATTACCTGGAACGTCCCGTGGCCATCGTTTGCCGAACGGACCGGATGTCGGCGAAGGCCGCGTTGCTGTTGACGGAGGAGGGTTTCGCCGACGTGCATGTGGTGCGCGGCGGCATGACCAAGTGGAACGAGGCCGGCCTGCCGGTGAAGCGCTGATGCCAGGATCGATGCCAACGTTGCTTCCTGTCCGTAGACACCTCATGCCGGGTAACCCCTTCCGTGACACGCTGTGAATACGTCCCTGTACGCTCGCCGGCCGCCTCCCTGCGGCCGACGGTCACGACAGGGCTTACCCGGCATGAGGAGGTAGCCTGGGTTGAACGCAGTGAAACCCGGGTTTCGCTATCGCTCAACCCAGGCTACATCCTTTGTTAACGTCGTTATTGATGACGGTTATGAACGGATCTTTCCTGCATCGGGATCATCCTGGAGAGGCATGCCAACATGAGTGAAAAGACCGCGACGAACAACTCCGCCCCGGGAAGGGAATCCTCCGCTATGGCGACTGCAACCACGACGGTTTCCGACGCCACTCTGGAGAGGTTTGCCCGTTCCTTCGAGGCCAGCGCCAGACGCTGGGAACTTGTCGTCTATCCCATGATGCTGGCGTTTGTCATCCTGGCTGCCTACGGGTTCTACCTGATCTACAGCATGACCCGTGACGTGCATCTTGTTACCCAGCAGATGGAGCCGATAGCACGCTCAATGGTGGCGGTTTCCGACAACATGATACGCGTCACGAATCACATGTCGTCGATGACCGCCAACATAAAAACCATCACGCATGAAATGGTGCATATGGGGAGCAACTTTGACGAGGGTCTTACCATCGCCGGCCGGATGGACCACTCGGTCGCCACCATGGTGCCGATTGCCCAGCGGATGCAGTACGACGCGGATGTGATGACCCAGCGGATACATGATGTGACCGGCCCGATGAACTTCATGTCCGACATGTTCCCGATGGGGGATCAGCGACGATAGCCTGGCAGCGCAGGCTCGTGCCATGAATCGGATGATTGCCCCATAGTGTAAGGAGTCTTGCCATGACCACCGTAACCATCGTGATTCAGAACGCGCCCTACAAGGAAAATAACAAGGCGTGGCACGCGCTGCGGTTTGCCGGTGCGGCGCTGGCGGAGGATCTGCGGGTCCGCGTACACCTGCTGGACGATGGCGTTCAAGTGGGATACCGGGGGCAGCAGGTACCGGAGGGCGCGGCCAACCTGGAAGCGTTGCTCGCCGAGCTCATCGACTGCGGACTGGAAGTGAGGGCCTGTGGCATGGCCCTGGATGGTTGCGGCATCGAGGAGTCGGCCATGCTGCCGGGAATCGAGCGCGGTTCCATGAAGGCGCTGGCGAACTGGGTGAAGGACAGCGATCACGTCATGGTTTTTTGAACACGTGCGATTAAACCCCGGCAAATGAAGCGGCGCACGAAGGGTCTTCTGCTGCTGGCTGCGGCGCTGGCTGGATTTCTCGGCTGGCGCTTCCTCCGGCCGCTGAATATTTTCGTCGTGTCGGATGCCTTCGAACGCCCGGTCTCCACCACCGATGCACCGGCGCAATTGCGGACACTCCGCGCCGCTGAATGCGCGGCCTGTCATCGCGACATTTACGAGGAATGGCGCACCACGATGCACAGCCAGGCCTGGACCGATCCCTATTTCCAGACGGACTGGGCGTTCGACCGCTCGCAACAAATCTGCAAGAACTGTCATATCCCGCTGGACCGCCAGCAGGAGCATACGATCCTCGGGTTCCGGGACAAGGACAAATGGGACCCGATCTTGTCGCCCAATCCCGGCTTCGATCCCCGGTTGCAGCACGAGGGGGTAACCTGTACGGCCTGTCATCTGCGTGAGGGCAGGATCGTCGGCGTCCACGGCGTCACGGATGCCCCGCACCCGGTCGGTAAAATCGACGATCCCAACACGGTGTGTGTGCGCTGCCATGTGGTCAGAGGGGATCGCTGGGATACCTTTTTCCGGTTTCCGCCCTGCGGCACGGTCGCGGAAATTCAGGCCACCCCTTCCAACCGGTTGGCCAGTGAGGATCGTGAAGCGCTGATGGATCACGGAGGAACAGCGGTATCCGTAGCCCCCATCCCATCGGACGACAAGCCTGGTGAATTGGCCATGCCGGACGCGACGTCGCTCGGCTGCGTGCAGTGCCACATGCCGCTGGTGGAGCGGCCGCTGGTCGAGGGCGGCAAGGCGCGCCCGGTTCGGCGCCACCTGTGGCGGGGCGGCCATGAT
>JAHKKL010000427.1 GCA_020027635.1 Gammaproteobacteria bacterium | reverse complement strand
GGGAGAGGATGGCGTCTTCGGGTGAGGCGTCTCCGGAGAGTCCGGCGGCTCGCGTCTCGACCCCGAATTTTGCCAGCGACTCCCAGACGATGCGGTTGGACGGGAACTCCTGGTCGGTGATCACGACGTTATCGCCCGGCAGCCAGGTCAGGCCGTAGGCGACAACCGACAACGCCTCGGAGGTATTCTTGAGCAGGGCAATCTCGTCGACGGAGGCGGCATTGATCAGGCGGCACAGCCGCGCCTTGAGGGCGTGTTCCGTTTCCACCCAGGCGTTGTAACGCCGTGCTCCCATCGTGGCATTTTCCCCGGCAAAGGCCTTGACGGCGTCGGCGGTCCGGCGCGGCCAGGGAGAGACCGCGGCATGATTCAGGTAAATGATCGATTCATCGAGGATAAATTCGGAGGTGAGCATGGCGCATACGCCTTTTATTCAAGGAAGTTCTGATGATCGAAATGTAGTCGTGATTGCGAGCTCAGCGCGGCAATCCGCCGCATGCGAGGGATCACAATGAGATCACCACGGACGCTGACGCGTCCTCGTGACGGGGATTGCGACGAAATAATTAGCGGTTCCTTAGACACAGATACCCTCATGATGCGGGTATGATACGCCGGCGTCGAAGACCGGGCGTTACCGATGACATCCCGTGTCCCCACGGAACCCTGATCACATCCCCTCAGTTTATGAATCTTAACAGTTTAAGACTTTCAATCAGATATTCTGTATACGTAAAATCCATATTAAACTTGCACCGGCTACTGATGCAGAATCTATCCCAGCGGGTGATGCGATTGTCCCTGTCGAGGCTGATACGGTTATTCCGGGTGCTGCTCCTCTCCAGCAGCATGGCGCTGCCGCTGACCGGCCATGGCGCGGCGGGAAACGAGGTGTGGCTGCGGGTAGATACGCAGGATGCCACCCTGACGGTCATGAAGGGCGACGCGTCACAGGTGGTTTTCAAGAATGTCGCCATCGGTCGCTATGGAAAGACCTATTACAAGAAGAAAGGCGACCACAGGACCCCGCTGGGGCGATTTACCATCGCCTGGATACCCCGGAAGTCCCAATACCACCGGTTTCTGGGCCTGAATTACCCCGATCTCGAACGGGCTGACCGCGCCCTGGTGGCCGGGGAAATCACCGAGGCGCAGTGGCAAGCCATCCGGCGCGCCTCCGAGGCGAAGAGTCGCCCGCCCCAGGACACCCCCCTCGGTGGTTTCATCGGTATTCACGGCACGGGCGCCGGGGATCCCAAAATACACGGACAATACAACTGGACCAGCGGCTGCATCGCCTTGACCAACGAGCAGATCGACCGCCTGGCGAGCTGGGTCAGGATCGGAACCCCCGTCGAGATCCGCTAGCCGGCTCACGCCGGCGAGAAATTGTTGTTTTTCTTGACAGAGTGTTCAGGTAGGATATGCCACCGACGCTACAAGCTGCCGCTGCCCACACCGGTCAGGCTGCAGGAGTGGCAGCTTTAAGGGAGTTGTCTGTTATTTCAACCAAGTCATCATGAAGAAGGAGAGAGTAATGAAGGAATCCATTATGAATCGGTCACGTGTGTTGGCCCTTGTTGCAGTTGCCGGTATCTATGCCGGGCTTACCGGTTGCGCCACCACCGGTGACGTGGATGCGCTCAAGTCAGAGGTAAGCCAAGCCAAGGCAGATGCGGCTTCGGCATCCAAGGATGCCGCCGATGCCAAGGCCATGGCCCAGGAAGCCATGACCACGGCCAATGAGGCAAAGTCGACCGCCGACGATACGGCGAGCAAGCTCGACCGCGTGTTCAAGAAGTCGATGTACAAGTAACAGCCGCCCGCCGCTTGCGCAGGCCCGCAGCCGTTGGCGTTCCGGCGGGGCGGCGGTAGCTGATATACGAAGGTCCGGCAAAGCCCCTGCGGGGGCTTTGCTTTTTTTACGTGCGCTACTTCGTGATCATCACGGTCCGCGATACTGTCGAACGCGGCATTGATGATGTCCTGGTATTTTCCCTGGTCCTCATCCATCGGCGGGTGCACCTCGATAAATAGCGCGCCCGCCAGCCAGCCGACCTTGATGGGCTCGTTGACCAGTTGCACCTGGGTTCCGATGGGAACCTGGTTGAACAATGTTTCGATATCCTCCGGATACAGGCGGATGCAGCCATGCGTGACGCGCATGCCGACACCGAAGGGCTTGTTGGTGCCGTGAATCAGATAGCCCGAAAAGCCGAGCCGCATGGCGTAACGTCCCAGTGGATTGTTGGGCCCGGGCGGCACGACATCGGGCAGGATATCCCCCTCCCGGGCATGTTCCTCCTTGAGTGACGGGGGAGGGTACCAGGCAGGGTCCTTGTCCTTGGCGAGAACCCGGGTTTTTCCCAACGGCGTCACCCAGTCCATGCGCCCGACACTGACCGGATGGGTGATGACGACCTGGGGCTGGCCGCGCACCGGTTTGGGATAATAGTAGAGCCGCATTTCCGGCAGGTTGAGTACCAGGCCGGTACGCTCCGCGTTGGGCAGGATGTAGCGATTCGGGAGCGTAACCAGCGCGCCGTCTTCGGGCAGCCAGCGATCCACCTTGGGGTTGGCCAGCACGATTTCGTTCTGGCCGAAGTCATACTTGCGGGCAATATCCACCAGCGTGTCCTCCCGGCTGGCACGGGTGAACTGGACCTGTCCGATCACGTCCACATCCGCCGGGGGTAACTGGAAAGTGGCGGCTGCCGCGTTACCGGTAATGGGCAGGGTGCTCAGCAGCACCAGGAAATAACGACGCATAATGGAAGTGATTTATTCGATTGTCTTGAGTGGACGCCCGGTGGCGGGCGGGGATTCGGATGTTAAGGTACCTCTGACCAATTGTCATTCATCATATCGACCATCGGGAGAGATCTTGTACGGCATTGTTACCGGTGGCGCTGCCTTTGCCGCGCGGTTATTGAAGGCGCGCACGGCGGATTTGAGGGTGGTGAAGCGGTAGGCGGCCTGCTGCTCGAGACGCTCGCGCGCCCACTGCGGATCGAAAAACCGCATCAGGTTTTGTTTCACGCGGGCCGCGCCGAGCATGATACCGCGTGCCGCGAGTTCCTCCCGGAGGTCGTCGAATTTGTGCACCGCGGTAATGTCCACGACGTTGATTGTGCTGGCATCCACCACGAACCACTCCACGGGCGTTTCCGCCGCGGCAATGATCGAACGCACCCGTTCGCGGAAGTAATCGGCGTTGAAGAACACGAGGTTGGCATCGAAGCGATAGAGGACGAGCCCCGGCACGGTGGTGGCCCCCGGGTAATCGGCGATGTCGTGAAAGCCCTTGATC
>JAHKKL010000126.1 GCA_020027635.1 Gammaproteobacteria bacterium | reverse complement strand
GTATGACGACGGGCGCCGCCAGCTGGCCGCCCGACATGTAACGCACCTTGGCCGCCGAGTTGAATATCTGGTCCATCGCGAGCCAGGCGAAATTGACCGACATGATCTCGATGATCGGCCGGGCCCCGAGGAAGGAGGCGCCGATGCCCAGACCGGTGAAGCCGTTCTCGGAAATCGGCGTATCGACGACGCGGTGTTCGCCGTATTTCTTGTACAACCCCTGAGTGGCCTTGTAGGTGCCGCCGGCGACGCCGATGTCCTCGCCCATCAGGAACACCATGGGATCGTTGGCCAGCTCTTCATCCAGGGCGCGGCGTATCGCCTCCCAGTACATCATTTCAGCCATCAGTGCACCCCGCCTTTGACCCAGGGATCGTTTTCCGCCAGCACAAAGTTTTCCACACCGGCCGGATCCGGTTCGGGCGAGCGCTCGGCGAACGCGATCACCCGGTTCTCGATCTCGTCCAGGATTTCGGTATCCATGTCCTTGTAGTCACGCAGGGTCAGATGGCCCGCGTCGATCAGCCGGTCACGCAGCATGATGACCGGATCGCGCTTGCTCCACATGCGCTCCTCGGTCTTGGCGCGATAGGCGTTGGAGTCCGACATGGAATGGCCGCGGTAGCGGTAGGTCATGAGCTCCAGAAAATACGGGCCCTTGCCGGAACGGACGTGATTGACCGCCTTGGCGGCCGCCTTGTAGACCAGCTCGACATCCTGGCCATCCTCCTGTGCGGAGGGAATATTGTAGCCCGATACGCGCTTGTACTGATCCACCACGGCGGTGGAACGGTCGATGCGGGTACCGATGCCGTAGAGGTTGTTCTCGCACACATACAGCACCGGCAGGTTCCAGAGCTTCGCCATGTTCAGCGACTCGTGGAAGGTGCCCTGGTTGTTGGCGGCATCCCCGAGAAAGCAGATGCAGATCTCGTCGCCGCCTTTCATCTGGATCGCCTTGGCGATGCCGGCGGCGAGCGGAAACGGGCCGCCGACCAGGGCATAGCCGCCCATGAAATGTTTCTTCACGTCGAAGATGTGCATGGAACCGCCGCGGCCCTTGCAGACGCCGGTTTCCTTGCCATACAGCTCGGCCATGACTTCTTTGGGGTCCGCGCCCGACTTGATGGCGTGCACGTGGTCGCGGTAACTGGTGATCACGTAGTCGTGACCGGTCCGGGCGGCCTCGAGCACGCCAAAGGCGCAGGCCTCCTCACCCGGATACAGGTGCAGGAAGCCGCCGATCTTGCGCTCGACGTAGGCCTCGTAACAACGCTCCTCGAAGCGCCGGGCAAACAGCATTTCACGCAACACGCGCTTTTTATCCGCAACCTTCATGGCGATGGTTTCTTTGCTTGGTCAAAATGACGAGATGGTGAGGTTTCAGTCCCTTGGCAAAAAAGCCGGATCAGCTTTTCCGATAGAAGAGGCAGCGCCGGGCATGGTCCTCCCCATGAATTCACCGGGAAACGGCAGTACCGGTAGCACAGCAAGCGCGATATGATCAGCGTTTTGCGTCAACAGGTCAAGGCAAAAAGCATGGAAATACCCTACGGACATACCGAGAAAATCAAAATAAATCAACACGCAAAGCCGGCACTCGCGACGCAGGTGGACGCCCATCGCGCGGTGCTGCTGATACTGCCGGAAACAGCGGGTGCCGCCGCATGGAAACAGCTGCCCTACGCCGGGCTGCTCAGGCCGCGCTTCCGGCGGCTGCAACACCGGGACCGGCATGCCACCCGGCTGGTCACCGACCTGCCCAACGCCACCCACGTCATCCTGCAGACACTCGACCCGCAGTGCAGCACGTTCGAGTTGCTGACCGCGGCACGCAAACTGGCCGAGAAGCTGCGCGAACAGGATCCAACCTCCGTGCTGCTGCAGCTCGCCGGTTTCAAGAAGCCGCAGGCCAGACGACTCACCGAGGCGCTCACGGCGGCATTGCTCGCGTCCGTGTGCCCGATGCCGAGCTACAAGTCGGATGCCGAGAAACCGGCCGCCCTGAAGCGCATCGAGATCCACGGCCTAGAGGAAACGGTCGGCCTTGGCCAGGTTCGGGCCGAGATCACCGGCAACCACCTGGCGCGCTGGCTTTCGGCCCTGCCCGCAAATGAACTGACGCCCGGCGTGTACCGCAAATTCATCGCCGCGCTGGCGAGGAAGGAAGGCTGGCAAATGAGCTTCCTCGATCACGAGGCGCTGGCACGCAAACAGGCCGGTGCGTTTCTCGCGGTCGCCCAGGCGAGTCCGGTCCGGGATGCCGGCATCGTCCACCTGCGTTACCGGCCGCGGGCACACGCGGGAAAGCCGCGCCTCGCCCTGGTCGGCAAGGGCATCTGCTTCGATACCGGCGGCGTGAACGTCAAGCCAGCGAAGTACATGAACGGCATGCACGAGGACATGCAGGGCAGCGCCGTGGCGCTCGGCACGCTGCTGGCGCTCTCCCGGCTCGGGTTCGACCGCCCGGTCGACTGCTGGCTGGCGCTGGCGCAGAACCACATCGGCAGCCGGGCCTACAAGCCCAACGACGTGGTACGCGCCTGCAACGGAACCAGCATCGAGGTCATCCACACCGATGCCGAGGGGCGCATGGTGCTGGCGGACACCCTGGCGCTCGCCAGCAGGGAAAAGCCGCAGCTCATGATCGACTACGCCACGCTCACCGGGGCATGCATCCATGCCCTCTCCTCGCGCTACAGCGGCGTGTTCAGCAACCGCGACGCGCTGCACGGGCCGCTGACCGCGGCCGGGCGCGACAGCGGCGAGCGCGTCTGGCCCTTCCCGCTCGACAAGGATTTCGACGAAGCGCTCAAGTCCTCTATCGCCGATATCAAGCAGTGCACGCTGGAGGGCGAGGCCGACCACATCCTCGCCACGCGGTTTCTCAACCGCTTCGTCGCCGACGGCATTCACTGGATCCACGTCGATCTGGCCGCCAGCAACCATAAGGGGGGACTGGGACACATCCCCACGGACACCACCGGCTTCGGCGTGCGCCTCACCCTGAACCTGCTGCTGCAGCAGCGGGTGCTGGAGACCCCGTGGAGCTGACCCTCACCCGCCCGGACGACTGGCACCTGCACCTGCGCGACGGCGCCGCCCTCGCCTCGGTGGTTCCCCACACGACGCGGCGCTTCGCCCGCGCCATCGTCATGCCCAACCTGAAGCCGCCGGTGCTCACCACGGCACAGGCGCTCTCCTACCGGCAACGCATCCTTGCCGTGGTACCGCCGGGCAGCGACTTCAGTCCGCTGATGACCCTATACCTGACGGACGACACTCCCGCGGAGGAAATCATCCGGGCAAGGCAAAGCGGGCATGTCCATGCCGTCAAGTTCTATCCGGCCGGCGCGACCACGCACTCCGATGCCGGGGTCACCGATATCACCCGTACCTACGCCGCGCTCGAGGCCATGGAGGATTGCGGCCTGCCGCTGCTGGTGCATGCCGAGGCCACCGACCCCGGCGTCGATGTCTTCGACCGCGAGGCGGCGTTCATCGAGCGTTTTCTGCAACCGCTCTGCGCCCGTTTCCCGGCGCTCAAGCTGGTGCTGGAGCACGTTACCACGCGTGAGGGCATCGAATTCGTCAGGGCTGCGCCCGGGACGGTGGCCGCGACCATCACCGCGCATCACCTGCTGCTCAACCGCAACGCCATGTTTGCCGGCGGCATCCGCCCGCATGCCTACTGCCTGCCGGTGCTCAAGCGGGAGACGCACCGCCTTGCGTTGATAGAAGCCGCCACCGGCGGCAGCCGGAAATTCTTTCTCGGCACGGACAGCGCGCCGCATGCCCGGGAACTCAAGGAAACCGCCTGCGGCTGCGCCGGCATCTACACGGCCCATGCCGCGCTGGAACTCTATGCCCAGGTCTTCGAGGAGGCGCGGGCGCTCGACCGGCTGGAAGGATTCGCCGGGCGCTTTGGCGCGGATTTTTACGGCCTACCCTACAACACGGCAACCATTACCCTGGAGAAGCATGACTGGCAGGTGCCAGAACACTATCCGCTGGGCAACTCCAGCGTGATTCCCCTGTTCGCCGGGGAGACGTTGCCCTGGCGGATCAGGGACTAGCCCCATCCCATACCGTATCTCACATCATGTTCCCCCAAGGTTAATCCCGCCTGACACGCTATTTTTGACCGCACCGTGACGCCGCAAGAAATCGATGATCTCTTCGATCGTCGTCTCGCCCGAGACAATTTTCCCCATGGCGGTCACCGCGGCCGCAGCCAGGCTGCCGAAACCCATTTGAGAATTTCATAGCGCGGCCTCTACTGCTCAAATGGATGCCCGTTTCGCGTTCCTGCATCACGTCAGTGTCCTTGGGGCCAGACGCTGGCGTGCCGCGGAAATCGGGTTGTACCCTGTTTATCCTGCTCCTGTTATGGGTTGGCGGGGTAGCTGGTCACGATGTTGAGGTGGGTGGCAATGTCGATGCCCTTATTAACCGCGATCCCGCCGTTTTTCAGGCACGATTTGCTGCTTGTGGCGCTGTCGGCTCCATGGTGAATGAAGCAGAAGGTATCCACCGCCGTGAGTTGCAGCAAAAACCCGTTCTTACTATCACCGGGCGCCGGATCGCCGTCCAGCCAGTGGAAGTGGGCATAGGCACCCGGCTCGGGAATGTCCAGGCGGTTTACCAGAAACACGGGATGGTCGGACTCCACCTGGTACAGAAGCGTCGCCGTGCTGCGTTTGCCGTCCAATGTCCAACCGACAGTGCAGGGATTGGCATTGCAATCCAGGTGCGTCGCCACGCGATAGCGATCCGTGGTGACAACGCCGGTGAAGCTGATATAGAAATACCCGAACAGATCGCCGCTTGTTATACGCCGGGTCTGCTGGTGGGTATCGATTTCATTGCCGAACAGAAAAGTATAAGGTGCGGCATGATTGTTCCACGGATAGAGATCGGTCGCGGTAGCGGAACCGGCCCCCAGCAAAGACATAATCAACGTTGTCAATATCACGAATAGCTTTTTCATGATCTTCCTCCTATCGCCTGCTGCTTAAGTAAAGCATGGGGTAACTATTCACCACAGAGATCACGAAGTACACGAAGGGTTAGCATGTCAAAGCGCAAACCGCTTTATGCCATCCTTCAATTACCCGGGTCCAGGCTCACGAGGCCCCTCGACTGCATATCCAAGCACCCGTTTTGAAAGTGCGTCAGATTGCATCGTCGTGTTCTTCGTGGTGAATAGCTACAGCGTAGGAAACACAACCACCTATTTCCAGAGAATCCAGCCGAAAAGCTTCCATTTCTTGCCATCATTTTCTGCTAATTTCCCCCTATCCCCCGCTGCCGGCCAATGTCCCCCGCCTGAACACACCCTCTTTTTACCCGTTATTACCCTACCCATGGTACGGCCCGCCCGGGTGGAATGTGATGGCTTGTGCGGGCAACCTGGAGTTCGGTGGGTTAGGCCGCCGTGCGCCGGCGCAGCCCACTGCTCCGGAGGATCAGCATCGCCAGCATCATCAGACCACCCTGGACCGCGAGACCTTTCCAGGTTCGGGTAGATGCCGAGCAGGTCGATGGGCGGAAGTTGACCGGGTCGAACGGCAGTTTGCCCGCCTCCTGGGGTGCGGCGATGCCCTTGCCGGCTCAATAATCAACGGCC
>JAHKKL010000009.1 GCA_020027635.1 Gammaproteobacteria bacterium | reverse complement strand
TCCGTGCGCCGGTTGATGTCGCTGGCGATCTCCGCGATGCGCTTGATGCCGTCCGGGGAGAATTCCAGCGTAACCGCCTCGGTGGCCATGAGGGCGGCGTACTGTTCGGTCAGCGAGGCGTCCGGTTCGGTGAGTATCCGCACAAATTCATCCACGCCCAGCGCCTCGAGCTCCACACGGATCGGCAGGCGGCCCTGCAGTTCCGGGATCAGGTCGGAGGGCCTGGAGAGGTGGAAGGCGCCGGAGGCGATGAACAGGATGTGATCGGTCTTGACCATGCCGTGTTTGGTCGACACGGTACTGCCTTCCACCAGCGGCAGCAGGTCGCGCTGCACCCCTTCGCGGGAGACATCCGGTCCGCTGGTTTCGCCGCGCCGGGTCACCTTGTCGATTTCGTCCAGAAAGACGATGCCGTTCTGCTCGGTGTTTTCCAGGGCCTTTTGCTTGATTTCCTCGTCGTTGATGAGCTTCGCCGCTTCTTCATCGCACAGCAGTTTGCGGGCATCGCGGATGCGCAGTTTGCGCGTGCGGGTGCGGTTGCCGGCCATATTCTGGAACATGCCCTGCAGCTGGCTGGTCATTTCCTCCATGCCCGGGGGCGCCATGATCTCGACGCCGAAGGGGGCGGCGGCGACTTCGATTTCTATCTCGCGCTCATCCAGACTGCCCTCGCGCAGGCGCTTGCGCAGTTTCTGGCGTGTGTCGGATTCCCCGCCTGTCGTATGTTCGTCATCGGCGGCCAGGCTTCTGGCCTTGGGCAGTAACACATCCAGCATCCGTTCCTCGGCGGCATCTTCCGCGCGGTGACGAACCTTGGACATGGCCTCTTCCCGCGCCATCTTGACGGCCACATCCGCCAGGTCACGGACGATGGATTCCACGTCGCGGCCCACGTAGCCGACCTCGGTAAACTTGGTTGCCTCGATCTTGATGAAGGGGGCCTTTGCCAGCCGTGCCAGGCGGCGCGCGATCTCGGTCTTGCCGACGCCGGTGGGACCGATCATCAGGATGTTCTTGGGCGTGATCTCACTGCGCAGCGGCTCGCCGACCTGCATGCGCCGCCAGCGATTGCGCAGGGCGATGGCCACGGCACGTTTGGCGGCCTGTTGCCCGATGATGTGCTTGTCCAGTTCCTGCACGATCTCGCGCGGAGTCATTTCAGACATTTTTATATTTCACGGTAAGTTAAGTATATTAATAGTGTGCTGTAAAAATATTTACGCTAAGCCAGTTACCCGTCTTTGTAGCGCAATTCCTCGAAGAGCAGGTTGCGGTTGGTGTAGATGCAGATATCCGCGGCAATCTCCAGCGACTTCTCCGTGATGGAACGGGCATCCATTGCGGTATTTTCCAGCAAGGCACGCGCCGCCGCCTGCGCATAGACACCGCCGGAGCCGATGGCCATCAGGGAGTGCTCGGGCTCGATGACATCGCCGTTACCGCTGATAATGAGCGAGGTCGCAGGGTCCGCGACGGCCAGCAACGCCTCCAGGCGGCGCAGGATCCTGTCGGTGCGCCAGTCCTTGGCCAGTTCGACGGCGGCACGAGTGAGGTGGCCGCTGTGTTTTTCCAGCTTGGCTTCAAACAGTTCGAACAGGGTAAAGGCATCTGCCGTGCCGCCCGCGAAGCCGGCCAGCACCCGGTCCTGATACAGGCGGCGAACCTTGCGAGCGTTGCTTTTCATCACGGTATTGCCCAGCGAAACCTGGCCGTCACCGCCAATCACCACGCAGCCGTCACGGCGTACCGAGAGTATGGTTGTGCCGCGAAATTGTTCCACCGTAGTGACTCCAGGATGAAGGGCGTTAGATTGTACACCATGCTGCCGCTGCAACTGCCCCCAGCGGTTTAATCCGATTGCGGCTTGGATGATTTTCTGGCGCGCGGGTGCGCCTTGTCGTAGACCCGTGCGAGGTGCTGGAAATCCAGGTGAGTATAGATCTGGGTGGTACTGATGTCGGCGTGTCCAAGCAACTCCTGCACGGCGCGCAGGTCACCGCTGGATTCCAGAAGGTGGCTGGCAAAGGAATGGCGCAGGGTATGCGGGTGGACATTGCCAGGCAGCCCCCGGCGCTGCGCCCAGCGATGCACGCGCTGCTGGACGGCACGCACCCCGAGACGCTGGCCGGAGCGGCCGGTAAAAACCGCCGTTTCACCCTCGGCCAGCTGCGCCGTGCGCAGCCGCAGCCAGGCCTGCAGCGCCTGGATGGCCTTGCGGCCGATCGGGACCAGGCGCGTCTTGCTGCCCTTGCCGGTCACCCGCAGCATGCGTTCCTCCAGGTCCATATCCTTGGTATCGAGTGATACCAGTTCGCTCAGGCGCAGACCCGATGAATACATCAGCTCCAGCATGGCCAGGTCACGCACCTCCAGCAGATCTCCCGTTTCCACGGCCAGCAGGCGAGAAATATCGTCGACACTCAGGGTGTCGGGCAGGCGCTGGGCCGATTTCGGGGCGCTGACATCGTGTCCGGGATTACCGCTGACCTCCTGCTCGCGCAGGAGATAGTTGTAGAAGCCGCGAATGGCGGAGAGGCGGCGCTGGATACTGCGCCCGCTCAGCCCGCGGCGGTGCGCCTGGGCCGCGAATTGCCTGACATGGTGGCTGTCCAGGTCGCGCCAGTCAGGAATCCCGTATTTCTCGCAGAACGCGAGCAGTTCCATCAGGTCACGCTGGTAATGCCTGCGGGTATTCGTGGAGAGCCGGCGCTCCGTCTGCAAATGATGCAGATAGCGATCGATCCAGTCTTGCGTCCCGGTCGGCACGGTGACTCTGTCGGGTGATGAGGGAGTGATACGGGTTAGATATCGAGGTATTCGCTCAGCAGAATATCCAGCAGTTCACCGAGGTGAGTGAGAAACAGGGTGCCCATACCCGGGTGGAAGCGGTTGGTTTCCTGGCTGCCGATGGCGAGCAGGCCGGTGGCGCCGTCGCCGCCCAGCGGAATCACGGCGGCGGAGCCGACGGCGGGCGCCTGGTCACCGAACAGGTAGGCAAGTTGCTCCGGTTTAAAACGCCCGCATTGCGGCTTGCAGGTTTTGTAGAAGGATTCGAAGTGTTCCAGCTCCGGTGCTTCCGGTATGAACAGCTCCGCCCCGCACTCACGTGCCCTGGCTTCCGGCAGTCCCGCCAGGCGGATGGTAACGGTATCCGCGCTAAACTCGCCCTGCAGGTGTTCGCGCAAGGTATCCAGCAGGGTTTCCAGAGTGCCGGCGCTGACCAGACCGAGCGTCAGCTGGTGCATGCGCTCGCTGAGGCGGTTGTTGTCACGCGCGACCTGGACGAGATCCATAAGCTTGCGTTTCAGCTGCCGGTTCTGATCGCGCAGCACTTTGACCTGGTGCTCGACCAGCGAGACCGCGGTGCCGCAGGTATGCGGGATTTTCAGCATGGCCAGCAGGCTGGTATTGTTCTGAAAAAAATCCGGGTTGTCGCGCAGGTAGTCGGCAACCGTTTTTTCTTCGAGTGGCTGCCTCTCGGTCTGGGACTGCTGAAATGTCGTCATATGTCGATGCGCCCCCTGAAGACATGTGTCGCCGGCCCGGTCAGGTACACCGGGTAGCCCCGGCCAGCCCAGCTTACCACAAGAACGCCGCCCCTAAGGGCAACTTTGACCCGTGCCGCCAGCTGGTCCCATAACCGGCCCGCGACCACGGCGGCACAGGCGCCGCTGCCGCACGCCAGGGTTTCACCGGCGCCACGTTCGAAGACACGCAGGCGGATGTGCTCAAAATCGATGATTTGCATGAACCCCGCATTGACCCCTTGGGGGAAACGCGGATGGTGTTCGATCGCCGGTCCAAGCCGCGCCACCGGGGCCGCCTCGACATCGTTCACCAGGGTTACCGCGTGCGGATTACCCATGGACACGGCGGCGATCTCGAGCCGTTCACCCGCGACATCCAGGGTGTAGGCCGGTGCGCGCGCCGGTGCGTCAAACGGGATATCCCTCGGTTCGAGGCGGGGTTCACCCATGTTGACGGTGACCTGGTCGTCGTCTTCCAAAACCAGCAGCAACAGTCCGCTCGATGTCTCGACGCGCAGTTCGCTCTTGTCCGAGAGGCCCTGGTCATGCACGAAGCGCATGAAGCAACGTGCCCCGTTGCCGCACTGGGACACCTCGCCGCCGTCCGCATTGAAGATGCGGTAGCGGAAATCGGCTTGAGCGCTGCCTGGCCGCTCGACCAGCAGCAACTGGTCGCAGCCGATGCCGCGATGCCGGTCGGCCAGCCGGCGCACCTGCTCCGGGGACAGGGCAACGGCCTGGTTGACCGCGTCGATCACCACGAAGTCGTTGCCGAGACCGTGCATTTTCGAGAATTCCAGCATCATGGCGTTATCAATAGCGACGTTAACGAAGCCTCATGCCGGGTAACTCCTGTAGTGACCGTCGGCCGCAGGGATGCGGCCGGCGAGCGTACAGGGACGTATTTACCGCATGTCACGGAAGGAGTTACCCGGCATGAGGGCTTTGTTAGCGTAGGTATAATTTCCGACTGGTTTCAGCAAGGCGATCCGCGTGAACATGGAACTGACACTGCCGGCGGCGTTTCTCGTGGGCCTGCTCGGCGGGGTGCACTGTGTGGGCATGTGCAGTGGCATTGTGGGAGCCCTGACCAGCGGGCTTGCTCCCGGCATTCGCCTATCACGTTGGCGCTTTCTCTCGGCCCTGCTTGCCTACAACAGCGGACGCATCATCAGTTATGGCCTTGCCGGGCTGCTGCTGGGTTTGCTGGGACAGCAGGTCAGCGCCCTGGAAATCTTCGGGTCCTTCCCGGTCGGCAGGGTGGTCGGGGGCGTGTTCATGATCCTCTTCGGGTTCTACCTGGCCGGATGGTGGCATGCCTTGCTGGTGCTGGAAAAAGCCGGCGCACACTTATGGCGGCACGTCGAACCCCTGGGGCGGCGTTTCATCCCGGTGCAAGGCAGCGGCCAGGCGTTCATGCTGGGACTGGTCTGGGGCTGGCTGCCCTGCGGCATGGTCTATGCGGTGCTGGCGCTGGCGCTGGCCGGCGGCAGCGTGCTTTACGGCGGTCTGGTCATGCTGTCGTTCGGGCTCGGCACCTTGCCCCTGATGGTGGGCATGGGCTTTGCCATCGGTACGCTGACGCGCGTATTGCAGGGGCGTATACTGCGTACCCTTGCCGGGGTCACGGTCATGTTGTTCGGCCTCTATACCCTGGTCCTGGCGCCGCCCATGCATGACCATCACGGTCAGCCGGTGCCCGCGGGACCGGCTACCGGCGCCCCTGCCCAGCATCATCACCCCGGGGGCATGGAATCCGCGCCGCCATGAGACGCGGTACTCCGCGCGCCTTCCAATCCGGCTTTCTGGAATAATATTAGAAACACAATATATAGTGTTTAACTGTTACACTCCCCGGCCTGTGGGATGCCCGTATTGACATTGTAAAAAAATCATTAACTATATGTTTTAATATAGTTTCATTTCCTATTTAAATCAGGCTTGACAGCCTCTTTCCGCGCGCATAATCTTCCGACCCTGTACACAATATCTTGTGTTTGTAACCGGATGCCAAGGACGCGGTATTCGACCCACGCAGGGACCAACCAGTCATGTTCGACCAACAAGAAATTATACTCAGGGGGAGGGGATAAAACGCATGACCACCACTGCACATCTTAAAGCGGTACCTGCCAGCGCTGCCCAGATTCCCATGCAGCAGGCTTCGCAGGATATCTGGGAGAAGAAATACCGGCTGCAGGCGAAAGATGGTACGCCGATCGATCTGACCATCGACGACACCTACCAGCGCGTGGCCCGCGCGCTGGCCGATGTCGAGACCACACCGGAGCTGCGCGAGACCTGGTACCGGGAATTCCTCTGGGCCCTGCGGCATGGCGCGATCCCGGCCGGGCGCATCATCTCCAATGCCGGCGCCCAGGAACACAAGCCGGCCACATCCACCATCAATTGCACCGTGTCCGGCACGATCGCCGATTCCATGAACGATATCCTGGAGAAGGTGCATGAGGCCGGGCTGACGCTGAAGGCCGGTTGCGGCATCGGCTACGAGTTTTCCACGCTGCGTCCCCGCGGGGCCTATGTCTCCGGCGCCGGCGCCTATACCTCCGGCCCACTGTCCTTCATGGACATCTACGACAAGATGTGTTTCACCGTGTCATCCGCCGGCGGCCGGCGCGGCGCGCAAATGGCGACTTTCGATGTCGGTCACCCGGATGTGATGGACTTCATCCGCGCCAAGCGCGAGGACGGCCGCCTGCGCCAGTTCAACCTGTCATTGCTGATCAGCCAGGAGTTCATGGATGCCGTCAAGAACGGCATCGACTGGCAGCTCGCGTTTCCCATCAACCGCCAGGAACTGGATGGCGGTATCGATCTGAATGATTCACGGCGGGTGATCTGGCGGGAATGGCCCGTCCAGGATGATTACATAACCAACAATGCGGGTCTGGTGGCCTGCAAGATTTACAAGACCGTGCCGGCGCGGCGCCTGTGGAACATGATCATGAGCTCGACCTACGACTTTGCCGAACCGGGATTCATCCTGATCGACAAGGTCAACGAGATGAACAATAACTGGTTCTGCGAGAACATCCGCGCCACCAATCCCTGCGGCGAACAGCCGCTGCCGCCTTACGGCGCCTGCCTGCTGGGTTCGATCAATCTGACCAAGTTCGTACGCAACCCGTTTACGGAGAAGGCGGAATTCGACTGGAAGGAATTCCGCAAAGTGGTGGCCGTCTTCTCCCGCATGCTGGACAACGTCGTCGAGATCAACGGGCTGCCGCTGGAGGAACAGCGCAACGAAATCAGACGCAAACGCCGTCACGGCCTGGGCTTCCTGGGCCTCGGCTCCACGGTGACGATGCTGCGCATGAAGTACGGCGAGGAGGAATCGGTGCAGTTCACCGAGCGCGTCAGCCGTGAACTGGCACTGACCGGCTGGCAGGTGGCGCTCGACCTGGCCAGGGAGAAGGGTCCGGCGCCGATCATGGAAGAGGACTTCGAGGTCACCGGGGAGATGCTGCGGAAGCGGCCCGAGATGCGCCGCGACGGTTACCTGCCCGGTGACAGGGTCAAGGGCAGGGTGCTGCACGCGAAGTACAGCCGTTACATGCAGCGCCTGGCCGAAGTGGCGCCCGAGCTGGTGACGGAACTGGCGGAAAGCGGCGCCCGGTTTACCCATCACAGTTCCATCGCGCCGACCGGCACCATATCGCTGTCACTGGCCAACAATGCCAGCAATGGCATCGAGCCCAGTTTCGCGCACCATTATTTTCGCAATGTGATCCGGGAAGGCAAGAAGAGCAAGGAAAAAGTGGATGTGTATTCGTTCGAGCTGCTGGCCTACCGGGAACTCGTCAATCCGCGGGCCAGTGCCAGCATGGAGGGCGAGGGCGAGGGCGAGGGCGATGCGCTGCCGGATTATTTCATCGCCGCCGACAACGTCACGCCGAAGCAGCACGTCGATATCCAGGCGGCGGCGCAGAAGTGGGTGGACTCCTCGATCTCCAAGACGGCCAATGTTCCGACGGACTACCCCTTCGAGGACTTCAAGGATATCTACCTGTATGCCTACACGAAGGGCCTGAAGGGTTGCACGACGTTCCGCTTCAACCCGGAGGCCTTCCAGGGCGTGCTGGTCAAAGAGAAGGATCTGGAAAAGACCACCTATGAATTCACGCTGGAGGACGGCACGGTGGTGAGTCTCAAGGGCAATGAAGAGGTGGAGTATGACGGCGAGATCCATACGGCCGCGAACCTCTACGATGCCCTCAAGGAAGGGTACTACGGGAAATTCTGATCAACAGGACGCAACCGGACACGCAGGAGTAACCCATGGCAACCAAGATCGAGAAAAAGATCGTCAATTACAGCGTCAGGAAGGACGAGCCGCAGGAAGCCGTGAGAAAAACGGCTGCCAATGAACCGAAACCCGTTGCGTCATCGCAGGACAAGGTTGTCCAGCTGCACGAGAAGCTGAAACGCCCGGAGATGCTGATCGGTTCGACCTACAAGGTCAAGACGCCGCTCTCGGAGCACGCTCTTTATGTCACCATCAATGACATCATCCTCAATCCCGGCACGGAACACGAACTGCGGCGACCTTTCGAGATTTTCATCAACTCGAAAAACATGGACCACTTCCAGTGGATCGTGGCCCTGACGCGCATTGTCTCGGCCGTGTTCCGCAAGGGGGGAGACGTCACCTTCCTGGTCGAGGAACTGCGTTCGGTATTCGATCCGCGCGGCGGCTATTTCAAGAAAGGCGGCAAGTACATGCCCTCACTGGTGGCCGAGATCGGGGATGCCATTGAATGCCACATGCGCATGATCGGCCTGCTGAAGGATGACAGCCTGGACGAGCATCAGAAAAAACTGATGGCGGAAAAGCGTGCCCAGTATGAATCGGCACTCGAGATCGTCGAGGCCAAGGATGCCGGCGATTTCCCCAAGGGCTCCCAGCTCTGCAACAAGTGCCAGACCCGGGCGGTGATCCAGATGGACGGCTGTCTCACCTGCCTGAACTGCGGCGATTCCAAGTGTGGCTGATGCCGGCTTGTTGATTGCCGGCGGGCAATCCGCTATATAATGGTACAGCACAAGCACACCTGCACCGCGGCAGCGGGCAGGGGGATAACAATAACATCACGTCAAAGGGGATAACACCCTGGCGGAGGAGGTGCAGCATGCTTCTGCAGCAAAGGCCTATTCCGGGCTACTGGTACAGCAATCTCGCGGGTCAGCTGATTCAGGTCAGGGCCATCCTGTATATTTCCGGTAAACGCAATCGTGTCGTGCTGGAGGACATCCACGGCAAACGCAGCCATGTCGATGCGGTCGGCTGGCGGGATATGGATCTCGTGCTGCATTCCCCGGTGCTTGAACAGCAGCACGCCATGCGGGATTACTGAGTCCGGGAATTCCCTGGACGTCTTTGTCCGCTGCGCCGCTCAGTTCGTGGCCATGAGCGCCATGATCCGCTGCACGGCAATGCGGAGGTCGTCGGGTACCCGACCGCCGGGCGGACGCGGCAGCGTGTCGCTTGCGTACGCGGCCAACCCTCTGCTGACCAGCATGTCGTGAAAGGCCGTGAAGTCGCGTGTCGGAGTGACGACGCCCAGGCGATAAAGCATCCCTGCCAGTCTCTGGCGCAGCGTGTCGATCAGGCTGCCGCTTTCCGGCCTGAACAGCCAGCGTGTGAACGCACGCCTTGACTGGTCGAAGGCACCCAGCGAGCTCACCGCCAGCGGGAAGATGGCCAGCGGTTTGCGCAGGCGGATGACCTCGACCAGCATGGAAATGCTGTCGCCGGTGACGACGAAACCGTCGGCAAGTCCCAGCAGGCCCCGGTAGGGGTTCCCGGCGGCGTGCTCCGACCAGGCGAAGAGCCGGGCTCCTGACGGCAGGCCCGCCTGCAATGCCGCGACGACGTCCGGCGGGGTGCGCCGGCTCGTGGTGATGTACGGTGTCCCGCCCGTTTCCGCGATGACCCATCTGCTGTAATCGAGCAGGCGACGGGTGGTCGAGGGGTTGAACACAAAGGGGCCGGTGGGCCCGCCGACCAGAAAGGCGATCAACGGCCGTGGCAGCTCCCTGAACCGCGGCTCCCACTCATCGGCGGCCTGTGCGATCTGGGTCTCGTCAACACGCATCAATGGCAGCGAAATAGCCTGCAGGTTGGGGAGCGGGGGAAACTGGTTCTCAGCGCTGTAGACAATGAGGTCATAATCACCCGGCATGCTGGAAGGTTTGCCTACCAGCACGATGCGGGTATGACCTGCGGACTGTTCGCGGATCCACAATGCCACGTTGGCCGGCCTGCGACCGCTGGTCAGGATCAGGTCGGGCCACGGGGGTTCCAGCGGGTCCGAGCGCCCGCGGTCGATATGATAGAGCGTCGGGCCGACCTTCGGTTTTCCCAGAACGAAGGGATCGAGCACCTGGATATGCTTGTGTACGCACGCCCAGGGCAGGGCCTGCTCGATGATCCTGACCTGGGCATTGTCTCCCGGCTTGTCACCCAGTACGACCCAGACGCTGGGAGCAACCTTGCCGGTTACGGAACGGATGTCTGTGCGTGTGGTATCGGACTTCATGCCGGAGTCGGGGTGTTTGACCATCAGGCTCCGGACATCGCGGGTCGCTGCCTGCGGCTCAGGCGCTGGCACTGCTCTTCGCCATGCTGCGGTCGGTTGGCTGGTAACCGAACGTCGGCGACAGGCGCGACATCATCAGCTCCTCGAGCTCGGCCACCTGTTCCGGCGGAAAATATTCGGCGTATCCCCCCACCTTGCCGCGCCGCACCTTGAAGCTGTCAGGATCGCTGGCGTTGCGCAGCGTCATGCCGCCGCGGCGGAAAAAACCGCTGCCTTCCAGCTTGCGCAGGTTGTCGAAGGCGCCGAAACTCACGGCTTCCCCGATTTCCGCATCGCTGAATGATTCACCCATCAGGCCGGTTATCATTTTCAGGGTAGCGGCGGGGGCGGCGCGCAGGTCCTCGTAACGTACCAGCAGGGGATGCTCGAGTTCTTTCAGATTGAACTCCCAGGTGTTCAGGTAATCGATCAGAAAGGGCAGACCGATATCGCTGTGCCGCACGAAATCCCACATCGCTATCGTGTGCCGGTCGATCGGGTGTTCGATGAAGTGGTTGATCAGTTCCTGTTTATGGGCGGACTGGCGCCGGGTGAATTGGAAAAACCAGGACACGGCGATATCGATCGGGTTGCGTGCCAGAAACATCACCGGCTTGTGGCGCAACGGCGCATCCGGGGCGCCGGCCGCCAGCACCCTGCCGACACTGCCCTCGTAGCTGTAATAGCCGTTGGTGGCGGCCAGGCGCGGGATGGCCGGATTGCGCAGGGCCAGCTCATCGGAACCGATCAGCTCCGAAGGCTTGAGATCATAGCGAACCTGGTAGAGCCGGGCGATCATGACCTTGAGCCAGGTGTTGCCGCTCTTGGGGTGGCCGATGATGATCAATCCGGCGCGGTTGGCGATGGCGAGTTCCAGGCGGGACAGCAGTCTTTCGCGCAGCGCGACGCGCCACGGCCGCGGCAACAACGCCGTCGGTGCCAGAATGGACCATTTCTTGACGCTGTCGCGAACTGTGATCATGGTGCTTTCCGGTGAAGCTGCAGGAGTAGACAGGGCATGCTGGCGGGGGATCGTACCGGCACTGAAGACGCCGCGATTCTGCCCCAACCGCCCGGCAAGTGCAATGTGACCGGGGTGGCCGGTATCGATGCCGCCAGCGGGGGTGCGTGCAACAGGGGATCCTCAGCGCCAGTGGCTGAAGTCACGCGACAGGAGTTCGGATAATTTCGCGACATCCTCCGAGAAATAGTCGCGCAGCATCGCGCGCATCCCGTCTGTCAGGATCTGCCGTTGTTTGCTGTCGCGGGAGTTCAGGGTCTTGATGCGTTTACGCAGACCCTTGAGGCGTTTCAGCATCCTCGCATCGCTGATGGCCAGCAAACGGAAGGTCCAGGGTGGCGGGTTCATCACGAACTGCTGCAGCCACCGGGACTTGAAGCCGCTGGTTCCGCGCTTGGGCTTGAACCTGACCTGTCCATCATCGTCGACGCCGATGAATTCCAGGGCGCGCAGGTAAGTGGCGCGCGGGTCCTGTACGAAATCATCGAACACGATGACATGGCAGCGCTCGCGGCCGGCGACCTCGAACAGGCGTTCGAGATGCATGCCCAGCTTGCCCAGGTGCCCGTATTGCAACAGTCGTGCATCACGGCAGCGTTTCGGTATCTCGCGCCCCGCCGCACGGCTGGCCTGCAAGTCCCACGCCCTGGAGAAATCCTCTTCATCCTCATCGAGCTGGAACAGCATGCGACTGTGATAGGAGCGCATCATCTCCACCGGGTTCCTCACCAGCACGATGAATTTCGCGCGCGGATCGAAACTCAGAACCCGCCGGATCGCCTCCGGCTCGTAGAGGTAGGACACCGAGCCATCGCCGATGGCCTGGTGATCGGCCGTCAGGTCGTAGTGGTAGCGGGAGAGGTACTGCTGTCGCAGATCGCTCTCGCTCACGCCGGGTCGGGGTTCGAGAAAGTAATGCGGCTCCTTGGGTTTGGAAAAGCTGATGTGGGGGTTGCCTGCCAGGGCCTTGCTGACCGCCGTGGTGCCGCAGCGCGGTGCGCCCACGACGAAGAAGCTGGGGGGGAATCCCGCGATCTTCCCCTTACCGGCATCCACGCGGTAGCCGAAACCCTCGATCTCCGCGATGCAGCGTGGCATGGGCTTGCCCTTCAGGGGACGAAGTGACTTTCGCAGTGTATTCAGCATCGGGAAATTTTAGCATTTCTGGCCGGGTAGCCGGCATTATAGGCATATTGTCCCCGCCGGACATCCCGCCGGGGGTGGAAATCAGTGGCGTCTCGCATCCTTGGGCCAGCGCCGCTTCGAGCATAGCCAGTCCTGAGGCTGCTCCCGGATCCAGACCTCGAACAGTTTGTTGAGTTGACGGGTCATATCCAGGATCTGCTGCTGTTCGTCCGTGTTACCCGCGGATGGGCGGATCGGTTTTTCAAAAGTCACGCGGAAGCGGGCGTCGCCCAGGCGCTGGACCCGCACCGGGATCAGGTCGCAGTGATAGCGCAGCGCCAGGCGCGCCGGGGTGGTCGAGGTGTGCATGTCGAGACCGAAGAACGGGACCGGTACTCCCGAATCGACCCGCTGGTCGACCAGCAGACCGATGGATTTGCCTCTGCCGAGTTCACGGACCAGCGCTCGTATCCCCCCATCCCGGGGTAACAAGCCTACACCCAGTCGTGCGCGGACTTTGTGCAAGCTGCGGTCCAGCCAGGGATTTTGCAGCGGCGTGTAGAGGCCGCTGGCCGGAATTCCCAGCCGTCTCACTGCCGCGGCGGGTATTTCCCAGTTCGCCAGATGGGCGCTGACGAAGACCGCCGGTTTGCCGTTTCCTTGAAACGTTTGGCTGTCGCTGTTGTTCACAATTTCCAGCCGTTGCGGATCCCCCGGAACGGCATAGGCCGGCAGATGCGGGTATTCGGCCAGCACCGCCCCGACGTTGCCCCAGATCCCGCGGATCAGTGCCTCGATCTCGCCAGTGGATTTCTCCGGGAAGGCGAGGGTCAGATTGCGCCGGAAGATCCGCGTCTTGTCCAGGCGGGGGCCGATGACGCGAAACAGCCGGCGACCCAGGGCGGAAGCGCGTTCCGGCGAAAGCCGCCGGCTGATGCCCATGAAGAGCCCGAATACCGCGGCCTCGATAGCCCACAGGAACTGCTGCAGCGGCGGCAGCCGTTTCACCGCATTTTTCAGCGAATTTCCCAGTAACAGTCGGGCCATGGTCAGTTAATCCGGTAACTGGTAAAGGTTGATACACATCGCCCGCGGCAGTGGCACGGCAATGCCGCCTCGCTTGCCGGTGTACGCTCTGGACCGGTAAATCCTAACACGGCGGCTTCTGTCCGGTGGTGTCACCCCCGGTTGACCTGTGTCACCGTCACTACGGCAGACCGGCGCCATCGTGGTAGAATTCCCGGCTTCGATGAACAGGTCCCCGCCCCGAAGATAACCCCGGGCGGCTGGCAGTGAGAGGTGTTGCGGGTATGAAATATTGCGTATTCATTCAGGCCAATCACAAGCAGTGGCTCGGCGCGCTGGTCGCACAATATGCCTTGCGGCGAAATTCCACCCATAACGACAGGTTTGATGTCAGGATCATGGACTACAAGGATTTCCCGTTCATGAACGCGCGCGAAGGCGAGCTGTTTCTACGCGACGGTGACAGGCGTCCCTGGGTCAGCGATGATCTTCAGTCCTTTACCCCGACGCGCTTCATGCCGCCGGAACTGATGGACTACCAGGGCCGCTCCGTCGTCATCGATCCCGATGTATTCGCGGTGGGCGATGTCTGGGATCTGCTATCGAGGGACATGGAGGGCAATGCCATCCTGTGCCGGCCCAAGTCCGGCAACAAGGGCAAGCATGGCTGCCTCGCGACCAGTGTCATGCTGCTCGACAATGCCAGGCTGACGCACTGGAAGGTCGAGCAGCAGTTCGATGAGATGTTCGAGTTCAAGCGCGATTACATGAAATGGGTCTGCCTCAAATACGAGGATCCGGACACCATCGGTCTGTTCGAGAACGAGTGGAACGACTTCGACCACCTCACGGAACGGACCCGGATGCTGCACAACACCAAGCGCAGGACCCAGCCCTGGAAGACGGGGTTGCCGGTGGATTTCCGCCCGGCCGACACCTTCCGGCTGTTTCCGCCGAGACACTGGATTCGCCGTTCCCGCCGCGCACTGTTCGGCGATTACCGCTTTACGGGACGCTACAAGTCACATCCCGATCTGAAGCAGGAACAATTCTTCTTTGGGCTGGTGCGGGAATGTCTCGACAAGGGAGTCTTCGGCGAAGACCTGCTGCGTGAGGAGATGGCCAGGAACCACCTGCGCCACGACGCCCTCGAGGTGCTCAAGCGCACCCCGTCGCTCGCGGCGTAAGAAAGAAGCGTTGGTATTCGCGCGGCAGCCAGTCAGGTCCCTCTGCCGCCGGCCTGTGCCCCCTGCGGGGTTGCCGCCGCCGGATGCGTGGCTGCTGAGTGGTAGCCATAATAGGGTGACAGGGTCGAGTTGACCAGGGCCTCGATCCGGGTCACCTGGTCGTCATCGAAATAATCCCGGTAGCCGCCGACCTTGGCGCGCCTGACCTTGTAGGTGTTGGGGTTGTCGCGATCCTTGGGGACCATGCGACCGCCGCTCAGCCAGAAGGTTTTTTTCTGCTCCATCTTTTTCATGTTCTCATAGGACGAGAATTCGATCGCCTCGCGGATCTCGGCGTCCGTGCCCGGCGTGCCCATGAATTCCAGCAGCGCCCGCAGCGTCTCCTCTGCCCGTGTCCGCAGATCCTCGTAGCGCAGCAGGAAAAAGCCCTTCATGCGAGAGCGCTCCCCGGCCCACAGATTCATGAAGTCAATGATCTTCGGCAGACCGGCATCCGGGTCCATGATGAAGTCGAACATCGAGACCTCATCGCCCTCGCCCGGATATTTGTTTAGGATCTTCTTGTTGGGTTTCATGCGGTACTGCCACTGGAAGAACTGGGAGACGGCCAC
>JAHKKL010000125.1 GCA_020027635.1 Gammaproteobacteria bacterium | reverse complement strand
GAGAATAATGCCGTAATCAGCCAGATAATTCCGGTGTTCATGGGCGATCTCCAGCGGGAATAGGGTGGACTCCAGCACATGCCCGGCGAAAAACCAGAGGATGCCGAGACTGACTAGAGGGCGTTTCTTTAGTAACAGTAAAGCCCCGATCAGCAGTCCCATCAATGTGGCCAGTGAGTAGAGTGTGGCGGGCGGATCCAGCAGGCCATGCGAAAGGGCAATGTCATCGTGATACAGACCCAGTTCGGTGATCGAAGGTATGACGATCAGTTTCAGATAAAACACCAGTACCCGCGACTCGGTGAGCAGCCGTTCTACCAGGCTAAAATTCCGACCGCTGTAACCGCCAAGAAACACAGCGGGATGCATTGCGAAATACAGCAGAAACAGGCAGGCCGGTACCGCCACGGTTGCAAGGAAGAAAGCAATCACCGTCTTGTCGAATCTTCCGTTGTTGCCTTTGAAACGGAACAGCGTCATTTCTACGATCAGCATATACAGCGGCAGCAGGACCCCGTTTTCCTTGCTGAAAATCGCCAGCCCTCCAAAGGCCAGCAGACTGGTCAGGATCAAGGGCCAGCCGCGCAGGTTGTGAAGCATCCGGTATCTGCCGGCTACATACAGGCACAGCCCGCACACCATGAACAGCGTTGCCAGGCTGGTCATGCGCTGTACGATATAAAGCACCGAGGTCAGATTCAGGGGATGGACCAACCAGAGTCCGCTCACGATCACCGGTAGCCAGGTCGCGGCGGCTTCGGGCAAGTCCGGCTTATCACCTAACCGATAGGCGCGTACCAGCTGCCGGCTGAACTGGAACAGGCCGAGTCCCGTCAGCAGATGAATGATCAGGTTAACCACCTTGTAGGAATAGGGTGCGACGCCGAAGAAGTAACGGTTCATCGCAAAACTCATCATGCTGACCGGCCGGCGCAATTGGCCGGACCCCGATGAGAACGCGGCACCCTGAAGCGACTCTATGTCGAAGGAGTCGATTTGCAGGCGTTTGTTGTTCAGCAGGTTGGGCATGTCATCAAACACGTAGTCGCCCGCGAGACCCGGAAGGTAGATGACGGCTGTGAACACGCCGACCAGCAGGAATAGCCAGACGGGAGCGGAAAGGGCGTGAGTTTTGCTCATGAGCTTACGATATCCCGATGGAGTGACGGACTTGCACCGATTTATTTACAGGATTGACTGGATGGAGTCCATGAGGTTGGATTCGCCCGGTGGGCATTCTCGCGAGTTTGATGTCGCCATTAAAAAAACGCCCCGTTGCCGGGGCGTTTTTGTGCCGCTTAGGTCAGCGGTATTACGGACGACATTCCGACGGCCGGTACTTGGTAAGAATATCGCCTGCGGTGACGCCATTGAGCCTGGCATCCTTACAGTCCCAATCCAACGCCCCTGAATTGGTAGTAATCGGCGCCAGCACGAGCGTGGAGCCGCCAAGGCCTCCGACCGGTGGATTGCCGCCTACGGCGCCCTTATACAATATAGTGAGCGCACCGGTGGATGCCACTGTAATGCTAGTGACATAATCCGATTGGATGCTTGTAGCTTGCGGCAGTCCGAAGCTCGCGTTGCCTCCCCCCGGCATAGAACCCACACTGTCGTAGGTCTCGGCGACCGCCAGCTTGGCGGCGCCGGCCAGGTTCAGACCCTCGGAGATCTTGGCGCGGACGGTGTAATCCTGATAGGCCGGGATCGCGATGGCGGCCAGAATGCCGATAATTGCGACCACGATCATCAGTTCGATCAGTGTAAAGCCGTGTTGCTGTTTCATGGTAATGCCCTCTGTGTTTGTGGAACGAGATTCACATCCTGTCTGGTAGCCCGACAACGAGCCTCCCTGTTCAGCCTTGCTATCGGGCGGATGCCCGGATTCTTTGGCAGTCAAATCCAATACAGAATTCGTGCCAGTTTTCCGGCTATTCTTGCGCCCTTGCCGAAGAATCAGCGAGTGATGATTAGATATTTATTTATTACAATATGTTACGCAGTAATAAAGTACGATATCAGGCTGCGTGAGCCCCGGGTGACATACCGTAATGCAGTATCCTTTTGAGAACCACAAAGGTTGCAACTGCCGGTTGCGTCACAATGTGACGTTTTAGGTCACCTGAATTTCCTTCGGGTATGATTTTTCCCGCGGTGGATGCGCACGTGCTTACTCCAGACCAAGTTTTTTCAAACGGTAGCGCAATGCCCGAAAGCTGAGGCCAAGCAACTTGGCGGCGGCCGTCTTGTTGTAACGTGTTTGCTCCAGAGCCTTGAGCAGGGCCTCTTTCTCGATGGTATCCATGTACGTATCGAGAGTCAGCGTCCCCGGCTCCAGTTCCGGCGAGGCTTCCTCTATTGGGTCGTTATTGGCCATTGGGGTGTCCGGCAATTGCAGATCGCTGGAGGAGATCAACGTGCCCTCGCACAGGGTGGTGGCCCGTTCGAGGATATTCTCCAGTTCCCGGACATTGCCCGGGAACCGGTAGTTAGACAATGCCTTCAGGGCGTCATCGGTAATCTTGTACATTACATGACCATCGCGCCGTGACAGCGTTTTCAGGCAATGTTCCACCAGCATGGGGATATCCTCGGGGCGCTCCCGCAGTGCCGGTACCTGCAGCTGGATGACGTTCAGGCGGTAATAGAGGTCCTGCCGGAACAGGCCGCTCTCGACCAGTTGCCCCAGATTCTTGTGAGTGGCGGAGAGGATACGAACATCCGTCGGGATTTCCTGCTGCGCCCCGACCGGACGCACCGCCTTCTCCTGGATGGCGCGCAGCAGTTTGACCTGCATATGCAGCGGAAGCTCCGCAATTTCATCCAGAAACAGGGTGCCGCCCGCTGCGATCTGGAACAAGCCGTCCTTGTCGCTGAACGCCCCGGTGAAGCTGCCTTTTTTATGGCCGAAGAACTCGCTTTCCATGAGTTCGGTGGGAATGGCGCCGCAGTTGACGGGCACGAACGGGCAGTCGCTGCGCGGTCCCTTGGTGTGAATCAGCCTCGCTACCAGTTCCTTGCCGGTGCCGGATTCCCCGCTGATATAGACCGGTGCCTGGCTGCGGGAAAGCTTTTCGACGGTGGAGCGGATATTGCACATGACCTGTGATTCACCCAGCAGGGTGTCGCGGCTGCGCCGGTCGCGTTCGGGGTAATTGTCCGTCAGTTTCAACACACTCCCTATCAGGTTGCGAAGCACCTGCAGGTCAACCGGTTTGGAAACGAAATCAAAGGCGCCGGCCTTCAATGCCTCAACGGCCGAATCCATGTTGCCGTAGGCGGTGATTACCGCGATCGGCACGTTCAGTTCCTGCTGCTGGATATGGCGCACCAGGTCGATGCCATTGCCGTCGGGAAGGCGCATATCGGTAAGACAGACATCGAAGCGCTCTTTCGCGAGCAAGGTGCGCGCTTGTTTCAGGTCTGCCGCACTGCGGGTCTCGATATTCATGCGCCCGAGAGTCAGTTCAAGCAGTTCGCGGATATCGGGTTCATCATCGACAACCAGCGCGAGATGGGTATTCATAGGCATTGCGGTCCCTTCATGCGAAGGCGGTAACCGGGGATCCTTGTTTAAAGGGGAAGCTGATGCGGAAACAGCTGCCGCCACCGGGAGCCGGCTGGTAGCTCAAGCGTGCCTGGTTGCTTTCGCAGATTTCCCGGGAGATATACAGGCCCAGGCCCGTACCTCCGCTCTTGGTCGTATAAAAGGGTTCGAATATCTGGTCCACTTTATCCGGTTCTATACCGGTTCCATTGTCGATGATATCAAGGTGTGGCGCATGGTGAATGTCAGCCCGAAGGCACATCAGCTGCACTTTAACAGGCATACTAGCCGGTTTTGCGTGGTGTAAGGCGTTCAGGCACAGATTCCATACCACCTGGTGCAGCTGGCTCGGGTCCATGTATACCTCGATATTCTTCGGCTTTACCGTGATGGTTATCTGCCCCGGGTTGCAGTGACCACTGTGGATGAATTCATCCCTGAATTTTTCGAGCCATTGGTGCAATGCAATCCGCTGTGGAATGGTAGTTACCGGCCGTGATAGCTGGAGTACGTTTTCCACCACGGTGTTAACGCGCCGGGTATGCTCGCGTATGATCGCCATGAGCCGATGATCCTCCTGGCCGAGGGCATCCGACTCATTCAACAGCTGGGCGGCATGACTGATGGCGCCGAGGGGGTTCCTGATTTCATGGGCGATACTGGCGGTCAGGCGCCCCAGCGATGCCAGCTTCATTTGCTGAGCCTGTCGTGCCATGGCGGCGGTGTCTTCCAGGAAAACGAGAGCGCCGATGCCATCCGCGGCACCCAGCAAGGTGAACTGTGGCAGAATACCGGTGCCATTCGCAGCGGATTTCAGCATGCCGGGTTCCTTATCGGGAGAACTGCGCCACTGCATCAGTTTTTCATACAATGCGGGCGCCATTTCCGCCAACGCCAGCCCCTCGCTGTCCTTGGGGATGCCCAGAAGTTTGCGTGCCGTGTCATTAATCAACCGTATGTTGTGCCGATGATCGGTGACGAGGATGCCGGCCTGCAGACGCTGCACAATATGAGTATTGAGTTTGGCCAGGTTGGCGATATCAACACCACGTTGACGGGCCAGTGCCTCGCTTGCATGGATCCGGCGCGCCATAAGATACACAAGGCCCGCGGTAACAAACAGGACGGCCCCGAGCAATCCCGCCTGGGTATAGCCGCCGTCCCGTGGCAGCCGGGCAAACAGGGTACTGTAGAATTGTTCGCAGAGTATCGCCATGGCGGCTACCGCGGCAAACAGGAAGGCCATGCGGCCCGGCATCAGCAGGCTGCCCGTAGCCACGGTGATAATCAACAAAATACCCAGGCCGCTGGCCGGTCCGCCGCTGGCGTATAACAGGAGGGTGATCGTGGCGATATCAACCAGTATCTGCAGGATGGTTTGCAGTTCATAGCCAGGTCGACGGAGCCGCGCCGTGAATCCCGCAACCAGGCTGAATCCGATATAAAAAATGCAGGCGAGTGTATAAAGCGCGGGGTTTGTGCCGCCGAGCGTCGAGTTGCCCTCAAGTCCGAGATACAGCACCAGCAGCATGCCGGCGAGAATCAACCGGTAGAAGGTCAGGAGCCGCAGCGGTTTCCAGGTCAGGGCATCGCGCCCTTTCTGTGCCTCGACGCTGTCCTCGAGTAATGCATTCATGGTGGGAGTTTACTGTAAATGGGCGCCCGACCGTGATGTTCGTAACTCAACCACGTGGGAGTCAGGACGTGTGTCCGTCGCGATGGGACTGCGAGCAGTAATATCTTCCCTGATGACTGAGGGCTTCCTGTTCCGGCAGGTAGAGGCCGCACACGGCGCACTGCACCATCCGGCCGGTGGTGGTCTTGTTTTTCACTTGCGGGCGGGAAGAGGATCTCTTCAGACGTCTGAACGCCAGAATGGCAATGGCGATCAGGACAAGAATAAGGAGTGTTCGGCCGGGCATCCGAGTTTACGTCTCTCCGTGTAGGTCTAACGCCGGCGGGTGATCGCACCCTTGGCAGAGATTCCAGTCCTTTACAATACCACCCATTATTTGAAACACTGACAGTATGCACCTGCACGAATACCAGGCAAAACGGTTGTTTGCAACCTATGGCATCCCGGTTCCGGCTGGTGCC
>JAHKKL010000124.1 GCA_020027635.1 Gammaproteobacteria bacterium | reverse complement strand
CCGGCGATGAGACGGGCGTTCCTGACGAGGATATCAGGAACTGAGCCACAGTCCGCGTATCGCCGCAATGCCCTGGGCGCCATGCTCAAAGGCTCTGCCCAGGTCCATCTCGGCCATGCCGCCCAGGGCATAGACCGGCAGATCGGCCCGCTCCGTCAGGTCCCGCAGTCCGGAGAAACCCAGCGCCTTCGCCCCTGGATGGCTGGCAGTTTCCCGCACCGGCGACACGACGGCGAAGTCCAGATTCATGGCGCAGGCATGTTCGATCTCCTGGCGGTCGTGGCAGGAAGCGCCGACCACGTAGCGTGAGTCCAGCGGCCGCTCCCGCAGTGCCAGCAAGCAGGCACTACTCAGATGCACGCCATCCGCACCCAGATCCAGTGCCAGTGACGGCCCCGTATTGAGCAGAAGCCGGGCTTGGTGCGCATGGCAAACCCCTAGGGCACGCTTCACTAGAGCCCGGTAGTCCGGGAGTGCGCACTGTTTTGCCCGCAACTGGACCAGCACCACGCCGCGGCGGACCGCCGCGTCCAGCTGGGCCAGGAAGTTCTCGACATCCGTACCTGGCTCCGGAGTGATAAGATAACGGTCCGGCAGGCTGGCCGCCTTGATGATGGGTCTATTGGCCGCTGGAAACCGGTAGCGCCCGAGTTCACCCGGCGACACCCATCTGATGGGCTGGCTCTCATGGCCGGCGGCCATCCCCGAAAACCTGTCCACACGATAGACATCGAGCAGCACGTGCCGGTCCGGATAATCGTGATGCACGCGTATCAGCGGCCTGGCCGAGATCACGTCGATGCCGGTTTCCTCCTTCAGTTCCCGCCGCAGTGCGGACTCTATCGTCTCCCCCCGCTCCAGCTTCCCGCCAGGAAATTCCCACAAACCGCCCTGGTGTGCGTGCGGCGGGCGCCGACAGATCAGCACTCGTCGCCGATCATCAAACACCGCGGCCACCGCCACATGAATGCGTTCCGGATGATCGGCTTTCAGCGCCATTAAGAACCGTTGCAGACAGCGGTTGAATGTCGTTGGGACATCTAGACAAGCACCCGTGGGTAGGAATTTACCTGATCAACATGCCTAGTACTCGAATCTTCAGCTTATCTTACCCCAAGACGCTAGGCACACTTCAAGGCGTTCGAGGCAGGCCCATGGGATTTTACGAGTCTCCGTGAGGCCGGTAGCGCAGAATCTGTGATATTGTCCGTCCATGCGATCTCTCGATAAAGTAACGGGTACACCATCGCATCCCGTCTCGCCAGCCGGGCTGCGTCACGGCCGGCGAGATGGAATTGCCGGGCTCGGGCTCGCGCTCATGGCGGCACTACCCGTCGTCGGTTGGAGCAGCAATGGATCGACGGGCGGGGATCCGCCGGTCCCCACGCCGGTTGCCGATCAGACAGGCATTACTGAACCCCATGAAAATGAGCGACCAGTCGCCGCCGCATCATCACCGTCCGGGAAAGAAGACAGTCCTGCTGCAGCGGATACGAGCCAGGCAACTTCCGACAAGTACGACCTGGCACTGGGCAAGTCGGTCTTTAATCACACCTGCCTGACCTGCCATGGCAACAGTGTCCGCGACGCGCCCCGTGTCGGCGACATGCAGGCCTGGCAGCCCCGTCTGGCGCAGGGGCTGGAAACCCTGATCCAGCATGCACTAGAGGGCCATGGACGCATGCCGGCAAAGGGAGGCTATACCACCCTGACTGACCATGAGGTGAGCTCGGCAGTCGCCTATGTTTACCAGGTTGGAACGGAAATCCTTGCGAAACAGGATAACCCGGTTACACATGCTGGCTGCAATCCGGTTTCGAATCTCGATCAATGCAGTCCGGCGGAATTGAGAAAACTGCTGGTTTTGCAGATGCTCTGGTTACTGAGCCGCCCGCACCAGTGACCGGGGCTACCCGTGTAAGTCGGTACCGCCACCACGTTCCTGAGACCTCTGCAATCTCCTAGCTGCGGTACTCCGCATTGATCCGGACATAGTCATAGGAAAGATCGCAAGTCCAGACGTGTTCTGATCTGTCACCGCGTCCGAGCACGACCCGAATGGTGAATTCCTTGCGCCGCAACACGCCCTGCCCCGCGGCCTCGGTATAGTTCAATGCCCTTCCGCCGTCCTGGACGATGCAAACATCGTCGAGATAGATCGTGACGCCCTCGACGTTCAGGTCACGCAGGCCGGCGCGACCCACCGCGGCCAGTATACGGCCCCAGTTCGGGTCACTGGCGAACAGGGCCGTTTTTACCAGCGGGGAATGCGCGATCGTGTAGGCTGTCTGGAGGCATTCTTCCGATGTCGCACCCTGTTCGACGGCTATGGTGACGAACTTGGTCGCCCCCTCGCCGTCGCGCACGATGGCCCTGGCAAGATCCCTGCAGACATCGGCAACGGTGGCCGCGAACCGTTCATAATGGCCACCGGTCGGCGTCAGGCGCGGTAAGCTACTCCGGCCGGTGGCAACCAGCACACAGGCATCGTTGGTCGAGGTATCGCCATCGACGGTGATACGGTTGAAGGAGCCAGCCACGGCGCGATTCAGGCAAGTCTGCAACAGGTTCACGTCCAGCCCGGCATCGGTGGCAACGAAGGCCAGCATGGTCGCCATGTCGGGGCGGATCATGCCGGCCCCCTTGGCCATGCCGGTAACGGTAATGGTATGCCCGTCCATATCCAGCCGGCGTGACGCCAGCTTGGGAACCGTGTCGGTCGTCATGATGCCCTGCGCCGCGTCGGTCCAGCCGTCTTCCGAGAGGGAGGCGAGTGCCACCGGCAAACCGCCCTCGATACGGGTGACCGGCAGCGGCTCGCCGATCACCCCGGTCGAGAATGGCACTACCGTCTCCGGTGAACATCCGGCCAGATCCGCGAGCAGCGCGCAACATTGCCGGGCATCGCGAACGCCCTGATTGCCGGTACCCGCGTTGGCATTACCGGTATTAACCAGCAAATACTCAGGCGAGTGCGCCGCCAGATGGTCACGCGCGACCGTCACGGGAGCGGCGCAGAAGGCATTGCGGGTGAAAACGGCGGCGCAACCGGAACCTTCATCCAAGGCCATGACGACCAGGTCCCGGCGCCCGGGAGACTTGATACCGGCGCAGGCCGTTCCCAGCCGGAATCCCGCGACCGGGTGTATTTCCGGAAGAATTGAAACGTCACTGTTCATGAATTTCCATACCGCGTATTACACCACAGGGGCGCAGCGCAGATTGAGTAATGGCATAGAATCTCTGCATCAGACAATGTTCACGCCGCCAAAATACTTCAAAGAGGTATGACCAAGGTCACCGGGGGATAAATTCGCAATACCCTGCGTATACAGCGTCGCTGTGGTGAATTTTGAATGCAGCGTTATCCGGCCAGATTATCAGCTCAGCCTGCCGTGGCATTGCTTGTACTTCTTACCGGAGCCGCAGGGACACGGTTCGTTGCGGCCGATCTTCCTGCCCTGGCGCGTGTACGGCGTGTGGGTTTCCTCCCCGGCTGCCGCCTCTTCCTCCTGCTGACCGGCCATGGCGCTGGCCTCGGCATGCTGGTACTGCCTGGGGGCCTCGCTGCGCCGCTGCTGCTCCACCGCCTCGACATCCGATTCGGTACGCACCTGCACCTTGGACACGATAGCGATCACATCATGCTTGATCCGGTCCAGCATGGCCGTAAACATCTCGAAGGCCTCGCGCTTGTATTCCTGCTTGGGGTTCTTCTGTGCATAGCCGCGCAGCCCGATCCCCTGCCGCAGGTAGTCCATCGCCGCCAGATGTTCCTTCCATGCCACGTCAAGGATCTGCAGCATGACCGCCTTCTCGAAATGCCTGACGACCGCGGTTCCGGCGAGCTGTTCCTTCTCCGCATAGGCCGCTTCCATGCTCTCGATGATGCGCTCGCGCAATGTCTCCTCATGCAGGCCGTGGTCCTGCTCCAGCCAATCGGCTACCGGCATGTCAGCGCCGAATTCCAGCATGAGTGCCTCATGCAGACCCGTCACATCCCACTGTTCGTCAAGACTGCCGGGGGAAATGTACGTATCGATGACTGATTTGACGACATCACGACGGATGGCGCGTATGGTATCGGCTATATCCTCCGTCTCCATCAGCTCATTGCGCTGTTCGTAAACGACCTTGCGCTGGTCATTGGCTACATCGTCATATTCCAGCAGTGTCTTGCGGATATTGAAGTTATGCGCCTCGACCTTGCGCTGGGCATTCTCGATGGCCTTGGTTACCCATGGGTGCTCGATGGCCTCTCCTTCCTGCATGCCCAGTTTCTGCATCATGGCGGCGACCCGGTCGGAGGCGAAGATACGCATCAGGTTGTCTTTCAGGGAGAGATAGAAACGGCTCGATCCCGGGTCACCCTGGCGTCCGGCGCGACCGCGCAGCTGGTTATCGACGCGGCGTGATTCATGGCGTTCGGTGCCGATGATATGCAGCCCGCCGGCGGCGATAACCTGGTTATGGCGTTTCTGCCAGTCTTCCCTGATCCTTTGAAGGGTCGCTTCTTCCGGATCCTGCAGCGCCTCGATTTCCGCGTTGAGGTTTCCCCCGAGCACAATATCCGTCCCGCGGCCGGCCATGTTGGTCGCGATGGTTACCGCTCCGGGTTGCCCCGCCTGGGCGATGATATGCGCCTCCCGCTCGTGTTGCTTGGCGTTGAGTACCTCGTGGCTGATATCTTCTTTCTTCAGCAGCCGCGACAGGTATTCGGAAGTTTCGACCGAGGCGGTGCCGACCAGGGTCGGCTGGCCGCGCTGGCGGCATTCACGGATATCCCCGAGTATGGCATTGAACTTCTCCTCCATGGTGAGATAGACCAGATCGCCCATGTCATTGCGGACCATCGGCTTGTGGGTCGGAATGACCACCACCTCCAGACCATAGATCTGCTGAAGTTCGAAGGCCTCGGTATCAGCCGTGCCGGTCATACCCGAGAGTTTCTTGTACAGGCGGAAATAATTCTGGAAGGTGATCGACGCCAGGGTCTGGTTCTCGTTCTGGACCGGAACGCCTTCCTTCGCCTCCACGGCCTGGTGCAGACCCTCGGACCAGCGCCGGCCCGGCATGGTGCGGCCGGTGAATTCGTCCACGATGACGATCTGCCCATCCTGCACGATGTAATCGACGTCCTTCTGGAACAGCAGGTGGGCGCGCAGCGCGGCATTGAGGTGATGCATGAGATTCAGATTGGCAGCATCGTAGAGGCTCTCCCCCTCGCGCAGCAGGCCATTCCTGACCAGCAGCGTTTCGACGTGTTCATGACCTTCTTCGGTCAGGAAAACCTGCTTGTGTTTTTCCTCCAGCGTGTAGTCACCCGGTCCATCCTCGGTTTCTTGCGGTTTCAGCTGAGGGATGAGGGCGTTTATCCTGGTGTAGAGATCCGAACGTTCGTCCACTGGCCCGGAAATAATCAGCGGGGTGCGCGCCTCGTCAATCAGGATGGAGTCAACCTCATCCACGATCGCGAAATAGCGCATGCCCTGCATCCTGTCCTGGGCGGTGAACGCCATGTTGTCGCGCAGGTAATCGAAGCCGAACTCGTTGTTCGTGCCGTAGGTGATATCCGCCTTGTAGGCGACCCGTTTCTGCTCCTGTGACTGGCCTGGAACCACTACACCGGTCGTCATACCGAGAAACTCGTAGATTTTTCCCATCCA
>JAHKKL010000123.1 GCA_020027635.1 Gammaproteobacteria bacterium | reverse complement strand
TGACCAGTTGCTGCGCCAGTCAGGAACGCTGGATGCACGAGCCGTGGTTACTGACCGGGTGATGGATTCCAACGATCTGGAACGCGAGCGCGGTATCACCATTCTGGCGAAGAACACCGCCATCCGCTGGGGTGACTACCGCATCAATATCGTTGACACCCCCGGCCACGCCGACTTCGGCGGCGAGGTGGAGCGCGTGCTGTCGATGGTGGATTCGGTGCTGTTGCTGGTGGATGCCGTGGACGGTCCCATGCCGCAGACGCGCTTCGTCACCCGCAAGGCCTTCGCGCTTGGACTGAAGCCGATCGTGGTCATCAACAAGATAGACCGGCCGGGCGCGCGCCCGCACTGGGTGCTCGACCAGACCTTCGAGCTTTTCGACCGGCTCGGAGCTACCGATGAGCAGCTCGATTTTCCCGTGATCTATGCCTCAGCCCTGCAGGGCTATGCCGGCACCGAGGCGGACACGCAGAGCCACGACATGACACCGCTGTTCGACGCCATTGTGCGGCATGTCGAGCCGCCGCAAGTAGACCCGGAAGGCCCGTTCCAGTTGCAGGTGTCTTCCCTGGATTACAGCAGTTATGTCGGAGTGATCGGTATCGGTCGCATCACCCGCGGCCTCGCAAGGACCAATATGCCGGTTACTGTCGTGGATCAGAGCGGCAGACGGCGCAATGCACGCATGCTGCAGATCCTCGGTTTTCTGGGCCTGGAACGGGTGGTGGTTCCGGAGGCGCAGGCTGGTGACATCGTCGCCTTCACCGGTATCGACGGACTCAAGATATCGGACACCCTGTGCGATCCATCCTGCGTGGAGGCCTTGCCGCCACTGACCGTCGATGAACCAACCGTCAGCATGACCTTCCAGGTGAATAATTCACCCTTCGTAGGGCGTGACGGCAAGTACGTCACCTCGCGGAATATCCAGGAACGACTCAACCGTGAACTGATACACAACGTGGCCTTGCGCGTGGAAAATACCGGGGACCCGGACAAATTCCAGGTGTCCGGGCGGGGTGAACTGCATTTGGCCATTCTCATCGAGAACATGCGCCGCGAAGGCTATGAGCTCGGCGTATCCCGGCCCGAGGTCATTATCCGCGAAATCGACGGCGTGAAGCAGGAACCCTATGAACAGGTCACCGTGGATGTCGAGGAGACGCACCAGGGTACCGTCATGGAGAAGCTGGGCGAACGCGGCGGTGAACTCACGGATATGATGCCGGATGGCAAGGGTCGGGTGCGGCTGGACTACGTCATGCCCTCCCGCGGGTTGATCGGCTTTCGCACCGAGTTCCTCACGGGCACGCAGGGCACAGGCCTGATCTACAGCGTATTCTCCCACTACGGGCTAATAAAGCCGGGTGAATACGGGCAGCGCATTAACGGTGTACTGGTTTCCAACGGCACCGGCAAGGCGCTGGGTTACGCCCTGTTCAATCTGCAGGAGAGGGGACGGCTCTTCATCGGTCATGGCGACGAGGTCTACGAGGGAGGCATTGTCGGCATTCATTCCCGCGGCAATGATCTGGTGGTCAATCCGTTAAAGGCGAAACAGCTGACCAATATCCGGGCGGCGGGTTCGGATGAGAACATCCTGCTGACTCCGCCCATACGCATGAGCCTGGAGCAGGCGCTGGAATTCATCGACGATGATGAGCTGGTGGAAGTGACGCCGCATCATATCCGACTGCGCAAAAAACAGCTCCTGGAACAGGAGCGCAAGCGGGCGTCACGCATCGTCTCGGCCTGAGTGCACCCCGGCGTTGCAGAAAACGCCAGGTAGTAGGGTGCGCCGTGCGCACCGATCAACGGTGCGCGGGGTGCACCGGCCCATGGTGCGCACGGCGCACCCTACATAACCCGTTGTGCAATCTCCAAACGGCAGGATAGCCTGGGTTGAGCGACAGCGAAACCCGGGTTTCACTGCGTTCAACCCAGGTTACCTCCTATCAAAAGCGCTTAAGTTAGTGCCATTCGGGTAAGCACTGATGCCGGTTCGTATGATTATCCCATGGTCACCGGCATCCCCGACCGTCGGGGTATATCACAGGATATTAACAACTGTTCGGTGTCTGCGGCGTCTATGGAACGCAGGTCGAGATATTGTCACTGTACATCTTGGGGATCCCGCTGGGCGCCACGACGACCTGTCTGCCATCATCTTTCCCGCGATCGTCGCAGATCGACATCCTGGCGGTAACCCCGCCTTCATTGGTGGAACCGTTCGGGTTGAATTCCAGGTTTTTGTTCCAGGCTGAACTGGTGCGCATAGCGACGCCGGATGGCGCGGGCTGACCGCGGCGTAACAGGATATCGCTGCCTGCGTCATAGACACTGTTCGCGGCAGTGCCGTTATCCGCGAAGATCAAATAGCCCCAGGTCCAGGTATACTCGGTATCCGAATCGGTACTGCATTCCGGCGTGCTTGCATTGGGATTCTTGCTTCTGCACAGAATGACACGCACATCCCGTTTGGCCGACTCGCTGCGTGCAAAATGGATATCCGTGATGACGTCGTTGACCCGTGTTGCCAGCCGGTTGTCCTTGATGGTGGTGCTTACGCCGGGTATGGCGGTCGTGAGAATGATGGCGGCGACACCCAGTGTGATAATCACTTCAGGAATCGTGAAACCCCTGCAATCTTTCAGTCTCATTGTGCTTGACCGGTAATGGAGACGAACAGCCAGCGGAACAGGCTGTCACTGAGGTCATTATCGACAGTGGAAACGATTCCTGTAGACCGGCGGTGTTCACATCAGTCTGAATGCAGGCTCCGCACTAGTGGCGGCGATCACGGGCTAGATGTGAAATCTCAACGACAAATCAATGGCATGCAGGTTCTTGGTCATTGCCCCTATGGAAATGAAGTCGACCCCGGTTTTGGCAATGTCACGGATATTCTCCAGCGTCACGCCGCCTGAGGCCTCCAGCCTGGCACGTCCATCGACCAGGCGCACGGCCTTGCACAGTGCGACAGTGGTGAAATTATCCAGCAGCAGGATATCCGCTCCGGCCGCCAGGGCCTCGATGATCTGACTCTCATTTTCCACCTCCACCTCGACCGGCAGTTCCGGGCTGGCCTTACGGGCGGCGTGCACAGCTCGTTCGATCGAACCTGCGGAGGCAATATGATTCTCCTTTATCAGGATGCCGTCGTATAAACCCATGCGGTGGTTGTGGCAGCCACCGATGCGTACGGCATACTTTTGCGCCTGGCGAAGGCCGGGTATGGTCTTGCGGGTATCGAGTACCTTGACAGCCAGCCCGCGTACCGCATCGGCGTATCGGCGTGCGAGGGTGGCCGTTCCGGAAATGGTTTGCAGAAAATTCAGGGCGGTGCGTTCGCCGGTGAGGATGTGTGCCGCCGGGCCATGGAGCGTACAGAGTATCTCACCGGCTCGTATCGCATCACCGTCTCTAGTTGTCCAGTTTACCGTGATTCCGGTATCCAGTTCGGCGAACACGGCGTTGAACCATGCCATGCCGCAGAGCACGGCCGCCTCACGGCTGATGACGGTCGCGGTGGCCCTCTCGCTTTCAGGTATCAATGCCGCCGTGATATCACCCGTACCGATATCCTCGGATAACGCCGCATGTACGCTGCGCAGCAGCGGTCCTTCAAGAACTTCAAGCAGCATTCAGGTGGAAATCTCCAGCAGTTCGATTTCGAATATCAGCGTGGCATCGGGCGGTATGACACCACCGGCACCCCGTGCACCGTAGGCCAGCCCGGGCGGAATGAAGAGACGGCGTATTCCCCCGACCTGCATGCCCTTTACGCCTTCATCCCAACCGGGGATGACGTATCGGCAATCGAGGGGAAAGCTGAATGGTTCATTGCGGTCACGGCTGGAGTCGAACCTGGTGTTATCTTCCAGCCAGCCCGTGTAATGGACGATGACAGTCTGACCCCGTCCCGTGGCGGTCTTGCCGGTGCCTATTTTGATATCCTGATAGCGTAAACCGCTGGCCGTGGTGGTTTCAGTCATGGTTATCTTCCTGCCAAGCATTTTTTGGGTATCGTAATAGAGTATGGTGCGAGCTGTTAATTTTTGAACCTGTGGAGGCAGGTCGGGTTTTACCCATAGGGGCATGGGAACGATGCTTGGCCCGGCACAAATTTTCGCAGCGACTCTGTCGTTGCAAACCGGTCTACTGAACCGATGAACTGCAACACCTTACTATATTCAGGCAATGGATATCCATAAAAAACGCCCCGGGACGGGGGCGTTAAGTGTCGTGGCATTATGGGACAACTTTTATATGGGAGGGTTGATTTCGCCACTGACCAGCAGAATAGGCTTTTGGCTATGGTCAGTATATTGTCCCCAAGTACATCGTACTTTGGTATGAACCGGGTGGATGCGTTCCCATTAATAGGGATATCCCATTTCAACTTTCCAGATTCCTTCGCAACTCATCCCGCACACCTTGAACTCGACGATTAACCGGCGATGTGTGGACTGCCCGGAGCAACGGTGCTCCAGGCTATCGCCTTGTTCTACGCATACCGCCACAGGCTGACAAAAACAACGTGATACATCGCACTCTGATATGAGCTGTTTAGAAGGGCGAAGAAGCAACGAAAACAAACGCCCCGGGTATCTGCGGTACAGCTGGTGGCACTGCCCCACCACACAGATGGCTTTCAGGATTTCCCGAATCCTCTTGCCGTACCCAGGCTAGCCGAGGCGTCCAAGGAGAGGATCAACATGCCGGCAATCCATTGGATGCCTTTTGGCCTGTTCCCGTCCTTATGGTTAAGTATAGTCATTCAGCCTGCGTCGGCAGCGATGCTCCGGGGCGTTTTGGCATTGCCTTGACCCAGGTCAATCATCACCGGATTGTTTCAATCAAGTTGTGCTGGCGAAACCGCCGTACGGTGTGTCGGCCAGGATCAGTTGATCGAATTTGTTTAATTTGTTTTTGCCCGTATTGTGGTTATCCGCTTCAATCACGTATATTCTGCGCACCGGAAATGGCCCGCTGGTGATCCCCGAGTTCAGGGAGTTAGCGCCGATTGATCAATAAGCCTTAAAAACGGAACCTGTGGATAAACTATGGAACGAGTACGCCACGCCCGCATTCCAGTACACCTCAATGCTGTCCTGATCGGCGAAAAAACGGTGCCGAAGGGTTGCAAGGTGAGAAATGTAAGCAACCAGGGCCTGCTGCTGCAGTGTGATGCGGATGGGCGTATCCTGACATTCAGGGATGGTGACCATGTTGACATCCATCTTTTGTTCCAACGACCCGATGGAACGAAGTATTTGACCATAACGGCCACCGTAAGACATGTGGATGCAAACGGCATCGGTGTGGAGTTCTGCCAGCCGGATGCGGAGCTGGTCAAGCTGATCGAGTCCTATCGAATCGACGAAACCCAGAGCCTTGAAGCGACCATTTCGCACCACCGTAAGGTCGCAGACACGAGTAGGCCGGTAACGGTGGTTACCAGTCCCGCGGCCGGTTTTTCAGCGCATTCCAAACGGGGACAGTCCTCGGAAAATATAAATGGTCGCCGCTGGTATTATCTCGCCCTGTTATCCTTGACGATGGCGGTCGGCATCATCACTGCCGGTTATTTGCGCACCTCCGATCTGGGTACGCGCATAACCGCCTTGGAAGCCCTCACCCGTTCCCACGACGGCGAACTGGCCCGGTT
>JAHKKL010000122.1 GCA_020027635.1 Gammaproteobacteria bacterium | reverse complement strand
GAGCGTACAGGGATGTATTCACAGCGTGTCACGAGAGGAGTTACCAGGCATGAGGCATGTCAACGTATTTATGAGTACAACCATTCTGACCGTAAAGGCGCATGGGCCGCACGGTGACGCCAGGGCTCAATTCCCGCAGGCCGCCTTGAGGCGGTCGATCAGCTGCGCGATGCGCCGGTGTTTCATCTTCATGGCGGCCTTGTTGACGATCAGCCGCGAGCTGATGTCGGCGATGTGCTCGAGCGGCACCAGACCGTTCGCCCTAAGCGTATTGCCTGTATCCACCAGGTCGACGATACGGTCGGCCAGCCCCACCAGCGGCGCCAGTTCCATGGAGCCGTAGAGCTTGATGATTTCCACCTGCTCGCGCCGGTCGGCATAATGACGGCGGGTACTCTGCACGTACTTGGTGGCGATGCGCAGGCGTCGGGTTCGGGAAACCCCTTGCTCCGGACCGGCCACCATCAGCCGGCACCGGGCGATACCGAGGTCTACGGGCTCGTAGAGGCCGTTGCCGCCGTGTTCCATCAGCACGTCCTTGCCGGCCACGCCCACGTCGGCCGCGCCGTATTCGACGTAGGTCGGCACGTCCGCGGCGCGGATGATCACCAGCTTCACGTCGTCCTGGCTGGTATCCAGGATCAGCTTGCGGCTGGTGTCCGGGTCGTCCGCGGGCTCGATGCCGGCCGCGGCCAGCAGCGGCAGCGTTTCCCTGAAGATGCGCCCCTTGGACAGGGCGATGGTAAGCGGCGTGTTCATGGTGGACAAGTTTCAGGGAGATAACCCCGATTTACAAGCTCGGTGGCGCGGCGTTCCTCAGGCGTGGATGCGGTGGATATCCGCCCCCAGTTGTGCCAGCTTCTCCTCGATGCATTCATAGCCGCGGTCCAGGTGGTAGATGCGATCGACCAGGGTCTCGCCCCGGGCGACGAGGCCGGCCAGCACCAGGCTGGCGGAGGCGCGCAGGTCCGTCGCCATGACCGGCGCCCCGGTCAGCCTGGCCACGCCCTTGATGATCGCCGTGTTGCCTTCCAGCTGGATGGCCGCCCCCATCCGTTGCAGTTCCTGGACATGCATGAAGCGGTTTTCGAACACCGTTTCCGTAATGGTGCCGGTGCCCTGCGCGATGACATTGAGCGCCGTGAACTGGGCCTGCATGTCGGTCGGGAACGCCGGATAGGGCGCCGTGCGGACACTGACGGACTTCGGCCGCCTGCCCGTCATGTCCAGCTCGATCCAGTCCTCGCCCAGGCTGATCTCCGCCCCGGTCTCCCGCAGCGCCTGCAGCACGGCATCCATGATCTGCGGCGCGGTGCCCTTGATCCGGATATGACCGCCGGTCATGGCCGCCGCCACGAGGAAGGTGCCGCTTTCGATCCGGTCGGGCAGCACGCTGTAGTGCGTACCGTGCAGGTCATCGACGCCCTCGATCTCGATCATGTCCGTGCCGGCCCCCTCGATGCGCGCTCCCATCGCGGTCAGGCAGTTGGCCAGATCGACGACCTCCGGTTCGCGCGCGGCATTCTCGATCAGCGTCGTCCCTTTGGCCAGTACCGCCGCCATCATCAGGTTCTCGGTGCCGGTAACCGTTACCAGGTCCATGACCAGGCGGGTCCCCCTCAGCCGGTCGACGCGCGCCTTGATATTGCCGTTCTCGACCTCGATGCGCGCGCCCAGCGCCTGCAGGCCCTTGATATGCAGATTGACCGGGCGGGAACCGATCGCGCAGCCCCCCGGCAGAGAAACGTCGGCCTGCCCGAAGCGCGCCAACAGCGGCCCCAGTACCAGGATCGAGGAACGCATGGTCTTCACCAGCTCGTAGGGCGCGCAGTGGGACGTAATCGAGCGGGCGTCGATCGTGATGTTCATTCTTTCATCGACGACCAGTTCCACACCCATGCGACCGAGCAGTTCCAGGGTGGTGGTAACATCATGGAGATGCGGCACATTGCTGATCGTCACCGGGCCGTCGACGAGCAGCGTGGCTGCCATGATCGGCAGCACGGCGTTCTTGGCGCCGGAGATGCGCACTTCGCCCCGCAGCGGCGTTCCGCCTCTTATGATCAGCCTGTCCAGAGTGGCGGCCTCCTACTTCCCTTGCCAGGCCTCGGGTGTTAGGGTGCGCAAGGCAAGCGCATGGATTTCACCGCCCATGCGTTCACCCAGTACGGCGTAGACCAGGCGGTGCTGCTGCACCATGGTACGTCCGGCAAACTGCCGGCTGATAACCACCGCCTCGAAATGGTCACCTTCACCCCTGACGATCACCTCGGCGTCCGGCAACCCGGCCTGGATCAGGGCCTGTAATTCACTTGCCTGCATGGCTACGCTGCTCCCGCACTGTGTCACGTACGACCGAATTCAATAACTGCTCAAACAATGCCTCATACCGAGTAAGTCCTGTCGTGACCGTCGGCCGCAGGGACGAGGCACAGGGATGTGCACGTGTCGCGTGAGGGCACGACTGCAGGGATGCAGGAGGTGGGGTACCAAAAGTAGGCGCCTTAGGCGACGCAGGAGCAGTTACCGAAGATGCCCGGTGCGACTGCGGCCGTCGAGCGTACAGGGACGTATTCACAGCGTGTCACGCAAGGACTTACCCGGCATGAGGCGTCTACATTATGAGACAAAGTCAGCGTTTACCCCGGCGCCCGCGGCGTGGCGTTTCAACCGTTTCCGACGGGAGTATTCCGTCGAGTCCACAGACGCGCGCAATCGACTGCATCTGCGCCGGCATGTTCAGAAAAGTGACGGTTTTGCCCAGCCGTTCCGACTCCCGCAGCCATCCGATAAGCAGCGCCAGTCCCGCGCTGTCGGAACGCGTGACGCCCGCGAGGTCGATGCTGATGCGGGGACGGTCCGCGGACTTGATATCCAGTCCGCCCATGAGGGCGGGAACGGTAGTGAAACTCAGGTCGCCCGCGAGTTTCCAGCTCCCGTGTCCGGTCTCTTCGATGCGGGGTTCAGTCATGGCCTGACTGCCGGTTCTTTTCCGCAAGCTGCCGGATCAGGCCATCCATCCCCTGCTGTTGAATGACCGCGGCGAAGCTCGAGCGATAATTCATCACCAGACTGACGCCCTCGACCAGCACGTCATAGACCTTCCAGCCATCCGCGGCAAGATACATGGCATAGACGAGCTGTATCGGATTTCCTCCCGCCTGTTCGATCTCGCAACGGACGGTGACCTGCCGCGCATCCGGCGAGGCCAGCAAGGGAAGATAGCTGATTTTCGCGTCGCGGTAGTCCATCAGGGTATGGCCGTACGTGCGCACCAGCAGTTGCCGGAATTCCGCGACGAAACGCTCGCGCTGCTCCGGCGTCGCGGAACGCCAGTAGGGACCCAGTGTCCACATGCCCATGCGGTTGAAATCGAAATGCGGCAGTGCGATGTCGGCGATCAGCGTGTACAAGCGGCCCTCATCCCGGTCGATGTCCGCCTTCTCCGCCTTGAGAGCCGCGAGCATCCGCGACGTCGTATCCTTCACCAGAGCGACGGGCGCGGGAGTGTCGGCAACGGCAACCAGCGGCAGCAGCGCACCCACCGCGAGGAGGAGGCTGGAGACCCGCCGCCGTGCGATCCGGCGTGCACACCTGCCGTCATGCGCCGCCCTGGGCGCGGCGCCCGCGACGAGGATCGTCACTTGCTTTCTTTCGAGGCCATGTTGTAGAGGAACTGGCCGATGATCTGTTCCATCACCAGGGCGGACTGGGTCAGGTGTATCCGGTCGCCCGCCTTGAGGTTCTGCTCCGAACCTCCCGGCTGCAGGGCGATGTACTGCTCGCCCAGCAAGCCGGCGGTGAAGATGCTGGCGGAGGTGTCATCGGGGAAGCTGCTGTACTTGTCCTCGATGCGCAATGTGACCACGGCCTCATAGGCGCTGGTATCGTAATCGATGGCCTCGACGCGCCCGACGCGCACGCCGGAGACGGTCACCGGCGAGCGGACCTTGAGTCCGCCGATGTTCTGGAAGGCCGCGCTCACCATGTAGCTCTCGCTGCTGATGTTGGCGCTGAGATTGCTGACCTGCATGGCGAGCATGAACAGGGCGGCCAGCCCTGCGGCAACGAACAGCCCCACCCCGATTTCCACTGCTCTGCTAGTAAGCATCCGTCAACCTCCAAACATCAACGCCGTCAGGACAAAATCCAGACCGAGTATCGCCAGGGCAGTATGCACCACCGTGCGCGTCGTCGCACGGCTGACACCCTCCGATGTCGGCACGGCATCATACCCCTCGAAGACGGCGATCCAGGACGCCACGAAACCGAACACGACGCTCTTGATGACGCCATTGAAAACATCCTCGTGCAAATCTACCTTGGCCTGCATCTGCGACCAGAAGGCGCCGTCATCGACACCGAGCAGCCCCACCCCCACGAAATAGCCGCCGTAGACGCCGACAGCGCTGAATATGGCCGCCAGCAACGGCATCGAGAGAAATCCGGCCAGGAAGCGCGGCGCCACCACCCGCTTCATGGGATCCACGGCCATCATCTCCATGCCGGACAACTGCTCGGTGGCCTTCATGAGTCCGATTTCCGCCGTCAGCGCCGATCCCGCCCGTCCGGCGAACAGCAGCGCCGCCACCACCGGCCCCAGTTCCCGCACCAGCGACAGGGCGACCACCACGCCAAGCGATTCCTCGGCGCCGAAATCAACCAGGGTATTGTAACCCTGCAGGCCGAGCACCATGCCGACGAACACTCCCGAGACCAGGATGATCAGCAGGGTCAGCACACCGACCGAGAAGAGCTGCGCGATCACCAGGCGCGGGCGCAGCAACAACCCGGGAATACCCGCCAGCGTATACATGAGGAACAGGTGGCCGCGACCCAGGCGTTCGAAGAATCCCAGGCCCGCCCGGCCCAGCTGCTGCAAGGGGTCCAGTATCACGCGCAACGGCCTCCTGCGAGCAGGTCTTCCCGGAATCCCCTGGCGGGATAATGGAACGGCACCGGGCCGTCGGGCTTGCCGTTGAGAAACTGCTGCGACCATTCCGAGGCGGACTCCCACAGCCGCTCCGGCACGCCGTGATCCACCACCTTGCCGCCGGAGAGCAGGTACACGTAATCCGCGATCGCGGCCGCCTCCTTCACATCATGCGAAACCACGATGCTGGTCAGGCCGAGGGCGTCATTCAGTTCCCGTATCAGCTTGATCAGCACCCCCATGGAAATCGGATCCTGCCCGGTGAACGGCTCGTCATACAGGACTATCGCCGGATCCAGCGCGATGGCGCGCGCCATGGCCACGCGCCGCGCCATGCCGCCGGACAATTCATTCGGCATCAGGTAGCAGGCGCCGCGCAACCCCACCGCCTGCAGCTTCATCAGCACCAGATCGCGCACCAGGGACTCGGGAAGCTTCGTGTGTTCGCGGATCGGAAAGGCCACGTTATCGAAGACATTCAGGTCGGTCAGCAACGCACCGCTCTGGAACATCATGCCCATGCGCTTGCGCAGCTCGTAGAGCGCCTGGACGCCCAGCTCCGGCACGTTCTCCCCATCGACGACGACCGTACCGGACGCGGGGCGCAGCTGCCCGCCGATCAGCTTGAGCAGGGTGGTCTTGCCGGTACCGCTGGGGCCCATGATCGCCGTGATCAGGCCACGCCGTATCTCCAGGTCGATGCCTTCGAAGATCATCCGCTCGCCGCGCGCATAACGCAGGCCGCGGATGCTGACTATGGCATCA
>JAHKKL010000121.1 GCA_020027635.1 Gammaproteobacteria bacterium | reverse complement strand
ATCGCGGCCCGGCATGGGCAGAATGCCTATCGCGGACTGGTGAAGGTGCTGAAGAGCGCGGAGGGGGCCCGCAACTATACCCAGTGCGATTCGCTCCTGATGGGCGACCGCTGCGGCGCCCACACCTTCCCCTATATCGAGGTGAAGAACAATACCGCGCGGGTCGAGCATGAGGCGACCACCTCCAGGATCGGCGAAGACCAGCTCTTCTACTGTCGGCAGCGCGGACTGTCCGACGAAGACGCCGTGACGCTGATCGTCAATGGTTTCTGCAAGCAGGTCCTGAACGAGCTGCCGATGGAATTCGCCGTCGAAGCGCAGAAACTCCTGGGCGTCAGCCTGGAAGGCGCCATCGGATGACAGTCACGGGAGGCCTGCGATGCTTTCGATAAGAAACCTGCATGCCTCGGTCGACGGCACGCCGATTCTCCGTGGCATCGATCTGGAGGTTAAGGCGGGCGAGGTGCACGCCATCATGGGGCCGAACGGCTCGGGAAAGAGCACCTTCGCGAATGTGCTTGCCGGGCGTGAACAGTGTCGGGTCACGCAGGGCGAGGTACATTTCCAAGGTCATGACCTGCTTGCCATGAGTCCTGAAGACCGGGCAAGAGCCGGCGTTTTCCTCGCCTTTCAGTATCCCGTTGAAATTCCCGGCGTCAGCAACATCTACTTTCTCAAGGCGGCGCTTAATGCCATCCGCAAGTACCACGGGCTGGAAGAGCTGGATGCCATGGATTTCATTTCTCGGGTCAAGAGTAAGGTGGAAATGGTGAAAATGGATGAGGCACTGATTTACCGCGCCGTCAACGAAGGCTTTTCCGGCGGAGAGAAGAAGCGTAACGAGATATTGCAGATGATGGTGCTCGAACCGGCGCTGGCCATTCTTGATGAAACGGACTCGGGACTGGATATCGACGCCCTGAAAACGGTTGCCGATGGCGTCAATCAGCTGCGCAGTGACGATCGCGCCTTTATCGTGGTCACCCATTACCAGCGTCTGTTGAACTACATCCTGCCCGACCATGTCCATGTCCTCAGTAACGGTCGCATCGTGAAGTCAGGCGGCCCCGAACTGGCGCTTGAACTGGAGGAGCGCGGTTACGTATGGCTGAACGAGCTGACGGCGGGCGCGGCATGATGAATCCTGCACATACCGTCTACGGCGATGAATTCCGGGGTATGGAGAAGACCCTGCCCGGCTCGCACGCTCCCTGGGTACGGGCGCTGCGCGCGCAGGCCATGGAGACTTTTATGGAGCAGGGTTTCCCGGATACACGTATTGAAGAATGGAAATATACCGATGTCCGCACTCTGGCACGCCATCACTTCACGGCGTCTCCCGGATTGACGTCTATCGACGAATCAGCGCTGCCGTCCCGACTGCTGACCGGCGAACCGGCACACAGGCTGGTATTCGTCGACGGGCACCATGCCCCCGAACTGACGCCGTTCAACACCCTGCTGAACGGCGTCACGCTCACCAGCCTGGCATTCGCACTCGCCAACCGGCCGGAGGAACTCGAGTCCTGTCTGGGGCGCAATACCGACCTGGAGAAACCCGGCTTCAATGCCCTCAACACGGCCTTCATGAGCGACGGCGCCTATATCAGGCTTGCGCCCGGGGTGACGCTCGAGCAGCCGGTGCACCTGTTGTTCATCGCCACCGGGAAAACGGATACGGTCGCGACCGTGAGGAATGTCATCGTCGCCGGTCCGGGGAGCAAGGCACAGATTATCGAGTCCTATTTTTCCCTGAACGATGCCGCTTATCTGACCAACACGGTCACGGAACTCATCGCCGGCGACGGCGCCGACATCGAACACTACAAGCTGGAGCAGGAGGGCGAATCCGCCTACCACATGGCGGGCATGTATGTAAGACAGCACCGGGACAGCCGCTACACCTCCCACAATATCGCGCTCGGCGGCCGGCTGGTAAGAAATGACCTGCATGTCACGCTCGACGAGCCAGGCGCCGATTGCACGCTGAACGGCCTGTACCTCACCCGGGGGCGCCAGCACGTGGACAACCACACCCGCATCGACCACTGCAAACCGCGGGCCAGCAGCCGGGAATGGTACAAGGGAGTAATGGACGACCGCTCGCGCGCGGTATTCAACGGTCGCGTGGTCGTGCACAAGGACGCACAGCAGACCGACGCCCGGCAAAGCAACCACAACCTGCTGCTATCGAACGAGGCCGAGGTCGATGCCCAGCCGCAACTCGAGATCTATGCCGACGACGTCAAGTGCTCGCACGGCTGTACGGTGGGACGCCTCGATGAGGAGGCCTTGTTCTACCTGCGCTCACGCGCCATCGATGCGGCGACGGCGAGGATTTTCCTCATCCACGCCTTCGCAACCGATGTCCTGCAACGCATCCGGATAGCGCCGGTGCGCCGCCACCTTGAAGAACAGCTGATGGTACGTCTGCACGGTGGGGAAATACCGGGCCTGTACGGGAACCAGGAGGGTGTTGCATAACCGCAGAAGAGGGATCCGCCAATGACTTTTCTCAGGCAGCTCTACGAGGAAACGATCCTCGATCACAATCGCAATCCGCGCAACTATCTCAGGGTGCCGGAGGGGGCCAACCGCCGTGCGCGGGGTTTCAACCCGGTTTGTAATGACGAGTTTACCGTCCATCTCAGGGTGAAAGACGGTATTGTCGAAGATGTCGGCTTCGAGGGTTCCGGTTGCGCCATTTCCACCGCCTCGGCATCGATGATGACGGAAAGTATCAGGGGAAAGACGGAAACAGAAGTGCTCGCCCTGTTCCATGGCGTTCACAACCTGCTGACCGAAGAAGGGCCGGCCGGGGACGTGGGCAAACTGTTGGTCCTGGCTGGCGTCCACGAATACCCGATGCGCATCAAGTGCGCCTCCCTCCCATGGCATACCCTGCATGCGGCGTTGAATGAAGACGATAAACTAGTCTCCACGGAAACCCGATGAACCGCACCGGAAAGAGTCTCATGCACAACCTCCTGGAGGAGCAGGTCATCCAGGCCCTGCGGGAAATTCGGGATCCGGAGCTGCCGGTCAATATCTACGACCTCGGCCTGATTTACGACCTCGATCTCGATGCAGCCTCGGGTACGGTAGTGATCAAAATGACTTTGACGGCACCGGCCTGCCCGGTCGCCCAGTCCTTCCCCGCCACGGTCGAATGCGCGGTGCGCCAGGTTCCCGGCATCCGGGAAGCCAGGGTCGAGCTGGTGTGGGATCCCCCCTGGAGCCGGGAGCGCATGTCCGAGGCAGCGCGCCTGACACTGGGAATGTATTAGCAGGACGACCGGAGGGATGTATGCCCGACTGGGTTGATGTCGCGGCCGTCGACGAGATCGAAGCCGGCGGCGTGATCGTGGTCGATGTCAACGGGGCCGAGGTCGCCGTGTTCAACATCGACGGCGAGTTTTACGCGCTGGCGGATATTTGCACCCATGACGGGGGCACGCTGGCCGACGGCACCGTGGAAGGCCACGAGATCGAATGCCCGCGACACGGTGCCCGGTTCGATATCCGCACCGGCAAAGTCACGGCACCGCCCGCCTACGAAGATGTCACCACCTACCCGGTGCGGGTATTCAACGGCATGGTGCAGGTCAGGGATGTTTACCCGGACTGAATCCGGGGGACACTCATAACAGTCTCAGCCACCGCCTCCGGCGTGTTTTTCCCCTACCGCTCCAGCAAGCGCTCCAGCATGGCGTCAATCTTGGCCATGCGCGCATCCAACACGTCCAGGCGTCCGATCAGCTCGCGGTACTGTTCCTGCGTGATGCTGGAGTGTCCCATGCAGCAGCCCATTTTGCCGCTTTTACCCATGCCGTCCGCCATCATGCCGCCTTTACCCATGCCGCCATGCATCATGCCCTGCATGCCGCCCTTGCCCATGCGGCAACCCTCCTTGCCGGGTCCCTGCATGCCGGGCTCCATCGCCATGCCCTCGTTCTTGTCGGCGGTACCCTGTTCGCCCATCGTCATCCCCGGGCCACCCATCTCCATCCCGCTGGTCGGGGCGGCTGTCTCCTGAGACTGTACAGGCTCCACCGCTTCTGTCGCCACCTCGGCCACGCTTCCCACCTGCTCCGGCTGCGCAGCCGTTTCCTCGGATAGCACCGGGTAACTGACGAACAGCAGGCCAGTCAGGGCAACTGGCATAAATCTCTTCATAACCATTGGTATAACTCCTCTGTCATACGGATATCTCGGATAGAAAAATGTGCTCGCCGGCTCCGGCGATTGCGGCGGTACGATGACCTTCTGTTTTCGACGGCACCCGGCTTATCTGAAGCGGTAATCCCGCAAGCCTTGACGACACGGCGTACCGGTGAGCGATTAGACCGCCCCGTTGCCCATGAGTTGCAACATGCCTGTCGAGTCGACGGGTCATCGTAGTCAGGAGCCAACTCCGCAGCACTTCTTATATTTTCTGCCGCTGCCACAGGGGCAGGGATCGTTGCGCCCGACCTTGGGGGTGGCACGCCGGATTTGAGGAGCGCCAACCAGTTTCCCGTCGTAGAAATACCAGGTGCCGTCTGACCGGCGAAACTCCGAGAGTTCGTGATGCACCAGGGTCATGCCGTCGCGGATATAATGCACCTTGAACTCGACCGTCCCCGTCTGGTCCCCGGGAGATGCCCCCGAGGCGCTAATGATCTCAAGACCGAGCCATTGGGATTCACGCGACCACCGGGCAGCACCGTCTTCGTCATAGTCATTGCGCTGGCTCGGGTGCAGTGTCCGGGCGAGATAGGGAATGTTCTGCAGAACGTAGGCGCAATAGCGTGAACGCATCAGCTCTTCGGGTGTCGCCGCATTTCCGGTTCCGTTTATCAGGGGCTCGCAACACGCCTCATACGGCAAGCCGGAGCCGCAGGGGCATAAGCCGGTTTGTTCGCTGTAAATTTCTGCGGATTCCATTTGTCCTCATTCCGTCTAGGCAGGGCCCATTGCCATGAATTGGCAGAAGGCGGGGTCAGTATTTTAACCAGGATAAATGATTGGATGGTGGGTCGTGAAGGATTCGAACCTTCGACCATCGGATTAAAAGTCCGGTGCTCTACCAACTGAGCTAACGACCCGGTAAGCGCTGTCGCGGATGCTGCGGGAATCCCGGTCGGGAGGATGGAATCATACTGGCCTGCGTCGAAAGCGCAAGCCCCGGGGCCGCGTTGATGCCGGGCATCAGTCCGCTGCCGGCGGGCGGTAGTAGCGGGTGGGATCGGGAATCCCGGCCTCGCGGAAACCCCGGGCGCGCAGGCGGCAGGAATCGCACACCCCGCAGGCACGTCCCCCGGCATCGGCCTGATAGCAGGAGACGGTGAGGCTGTAGTCGACGCCGAGGCGAGTCCCCTCCCGAATGATGCCGGCCTTGCTCAGCCGGATCAGGGGAGCGTGCACGTGAAAGCGCGCCCCCTCGACGCCCGCCCGGGTCGCGAGACCGGCGAGGCGCTCGAAGGCCTCGATGAACTCCGGCCGGCAGTCCGGGTAGCCGGAATAATCCACCGCGTTGACGCCGATGAACAGGTCGCGCGCGCCCAGTACTTCCGCCCACCCCAGCGCCAGCGCCAGGAAGACCGTGTTGCGCGCCGGCACATAGGTGACCGGGATGCCGGCGCCGGGCTGCTCGGGAACGGCAATCGCGGGATCGGTCAAGGCGGACCCGCCGAGTTGGTCGAGGCCGATACGGATGAACCGGTGCTCCACCGCCCCGAGGG
>JAHKKL010000120.1 GCA_020027635.1 Gammaproteobacteria bacterium | reverse complement strand
CGCTGTACGCCAGTGCAGCGGCGGCGGCGCGCTCTTCCGTGACATCCCGCTGAACGACCAGAAAGGAACTGAAATTGCCTGCGTTGTCGGGGATGGCGGTGACCGAACATTCCATCTGGATGATGCGGCCATCCTTGCACACAAAATCGATGTCCGCGCGGTTATAGCCGCGGTTCGCGATGTGGGGAAAATGACACTCGTGCTTATGCTGGGATTCCTCGGTGTAGAGTTCTTTGAGGTGTTTTCCCATGAGATCATTTTCCGCATAGCCCGATTGTTGAACGGCTCGGCGGTTGACCAGCCGGATGATTCCATCCGTATCGACGACGAAAATAAATTCGGCGGCGGCGTCAAACAGGGTCCGCAGTCGAATCTCGGTTTCCCGCAGGGCCGCTTCCGCCTGCTTGACCTCGGTGATGTCATCGGAGATGCCGAGCAGGAAGGCGGGCTGGCCCGTGTCGTCGAGTACGGGGACCTTGCGGGTTTGCAGCACGCGTCTGCCCTGTAGCCGCGTATCGATTTCCTCCTCGGGGATCGACAGCACGGTTCCCGCTTTCAGCACTTCACGGTCCTTGCCGGTGAAAAAGTCCGCCTGCGCCTTTGGAAAGAAATCGTAATCGTTCTTGCCGATGAGTTGCGCGGTCGAGAGACCCAGCAGTCTTTCCCCTATGGCATTGACGCGCACGAAGCGCAATTTCCTCGCGTCCTTGATGAAGATCATGGCGGGGATGTTGTCGATGATGGAGGTGAGAAATTTCTCGGCCGTTTGCGCGCGCATGGTGTCTGTCCGTGCCTTGCTGAGCAATCTGCCGGCGTAGATTGCGAAAGCAACCGCGAGGAGCAGGATGCTGAGGCGCATCCACGTTTCATGAAGCTCCGGATGCAGCAGATGATCGATGAGGTTACCCCGTTGAAACAGGTAGACGTCAATCAGTACATCGATGAGATAGAAGCACATCCCGAATGCGACGCCGATGCCGATCAGCGATCGATGAGTCGCCGGGGGGCTGTTGCCGGTCATTGCCAGGTACTCTTTATCTGTCATGCGGGCAGGACTCCGTCGCAATGAATGTCCGTGGGCCTGTGGGCCGCGCTTGCCCATCTGCCGCGTCCGACCACTGCTGCGGTCCGTAGCAAGGCCGAGCTGAGCGGTTTGCCGCCGGCAACCCTGCGCAGTAATGTCCGGGTGATGGATTTCTTATTGCCCTCTTGCGGATGACTGCTCTCCTTAGATTTGCCGGCGCTGCCATCAGGCGGAACGCATGGCCTGGTCCAGGGCTTGTTTATGTTCCCGGTCTTCCGTGGAGCGGCTGCCGGTGCGCACACCGCCCGGGGTTTGCCGATGATCGATAATGTCTATTCTAGCCATGTCCCTCTTCAGCGATATACGTAGTTTCACTTATTGTGACCACCTCGCCGATGGCATAAAGTGCTTTGCAAGCAGGCTGTATATCCTGTGATTACGACTCCTCGGCGGCGGTCCAGACGGACCGCCGTTTTTCATGTCGGGGCGCGTTTTCAAGGCATGACCGCTGTTGGATGATCCGGAGTGGCGGTTTCACCGCCCGGGAGTGACGGTCACCTCACGGGGCTGCCGTTCTTCATCCGCGCGCCTTGTTCCCAGGATGATGTCTTTTGCCGCAAGCTCCCGCAGGAATTCACGCCCGGCGGTCATCACGATTCCGGGGCGCGGGTGGGACATCTCGCCGGCGATCCGCAGCAGCAGTTCTTCACCCGTGGCGCCACTGGTCTCCCGCAGCAGTTCCAGCAGCCGGTTGGTGACCGCGTTGATCTGGAAATAACCGACGTCGCCTGCACGGTTGCGGTAAACGGCAAGGAAAGTCATCGGCATCCGGGGTTCGTCCGGGCGGAATCCCGCGCCGATGCGGTGGACCGGGTAACGGCAGGCGAGGTGCCGGAGCAACGGTGACAGGACGGGGATACCCGTGATCGGGTCGCCTTCCGGGTCGATGTCGTCGAGATCCGGAATGTCTTCCGCGATGGAAAGGGCCAGGCCGACCCACTCGTAGTGGGCCAGCTCGGTGAGAAACGGCGGGTCTTCCGCCCGATCACCACGTTCCGTCTCGAGATAGACGAGAAATTCACGCGGTATTTCCGGGAACAGCGGAGTGCGCGCGCGGTGGACGGCCAGGTAGTCACGAACCAGTGCGTGCCACGCGGCATCGCCCAGCGTCCGGCGCAGGACCGCGAAAGCCTCGGCCAGCAGGCTTTCCACGTTGCGATAGACCAGTTCGCGATAGATGGCCATGCGCCGGTCTTCGATATCCGCTGGCGCCGGCTGTTGCCCCGGATCGCGGATGTGGGCCGCGAATTCGTGTTGCAGGCGCAGGAAGGCGGGCGGCCCGGTATCAACGTGCGATGCCATGCCTGCCGGCTGCCTCCCATTTCACCTGCAGCGTCCTGATCCGGGTAACCTCGGACAGCAGCTCCGCCAGCGGGGGCAGGTTGAAGTCACGTTCCAGCAGGGTGGGCACCGGCCCGAATTGTGCGTAGGCGACATCGAGCAGCCGCCACACCGGGGCGATGACCGGGGCGCCGTGGGTGTCGATCTTCAGGTCATCGGTCTCGTCGTAATGTCCCGCGATGTGGAGGTAAACCACGCGATCGGCCGGCAGAGACCTGAGAAAGTTCTCGGCGTCGTAGTGGTGATTGATGCTGTTGACGTAGATATTGTTGACATCGAGCAGCAGGCCGCAATCGGCCTCGGCCAGTACGGCCCGGATGAAATCGATTTCCTCCATCTCCTTGCCGGGAGCCGCGTAGTAGGCCACGTTCTCCATGGCGATGCGCCGTTCCAGCATGTCCTGGACGCGCCGGATGCGCCGGGCGACATGGCGCACGGCATCTTCGGTGAACGGAATCGGCAGCAGATCATAGAGGTGGCCTCCATCGCTGCTGTAGCTCAGGTGCTCGGAGTAACAGCGGAAACCATGCGCATCGAGAAAGCCTTTCAGCCGGGACAGAAAGGATTCGTCGAGCGGCGCCGGGCCGCCGACGGACAGGGACAGACCGTGGGCGATGAACGGGTATCTTTCGGTGAATCCGCGGAACTGCCGGCCAGTTTTCCCGCCCACGCCGATCCAGTTCTCGGGGGCGACCTCGAAGAAATCCACCGATCCGGGCGGGTTGTCGCGCAGCGGATCCAGCAGGGCGCGCCGCAGTCCAAGGCCGGCGCCGTCGACCGGGTAGCGGGATGCCACGGCTATTCGGTGTGCCCGCCATTCATCATGGCGCCACACCTGCCTTCCCCCGGTTTGTTCATGGTGCCGCCGCACTTGCCTTCCCCGGCGGTTTTCCCGGTGGGTTCACATCGGCTTTCCTGCGTGGTGTTTATCGCGCCCCCGGTAACTGTTGCTGTATCGCCGCCGATGTCTTCCGCGGACTTGTTCATCGCGCTCCCGCACTTGCCTTCCCCGCACCTGCCCTCGGCCATGTCGGCGACCAGGTAACCGCCGGAAAGCTCGCGCAGGGCGAACGGGTTCTCCGTCGCATCGGCAACGGCGGCACCGGCCAGCGTAGTGACAAAAGTCGCGCTGACGGCAAGCGCTACGGGTCTGATCGTGGATTTTTCCGACATCGGTTCTGATCTCCAGGCGGGTTTCGGATACGGGGACGATGCCCCGCTATTTTTGAGATGCCTCGATAAATTCGCAACGAAGCTGTCGCAGGAGCAAGCCCGCTCCTGCAGTAAGGATATCAATTTTCAGGGTGCCCGTTAGCCCGGGCGTCCGGCGACGACGGTGGTTTTGGCAGTGGTTCCGCGGGAATGCTTCCGTTTGACTTCGCGGAATAGCCACTCGCTAGTCCAGGTTCTTGTGCGGGTACTCGCACAGGTCCTGGATGAGGCATGAGATGCAGCGGGGCTTGCGCGCGATGCAGGTGTAACGCCCGAGCAGGATCAGCCAGTGGTGGGCATCCCGCCTGAACTCCTCCGGCACCCGGCGCAGCAGGCGGTTCTCGACCTCGGTGACATTCACGCCGGGTGCGATGCCGGTGCGGTTGGCGACACGGAAGATGTGGGTGTCGACGGCGATGGTCGGCTGCCCGAAGGCGGTGTTGAGGATGACATTGGCGGTCTTGCGCCCCACGCCGGGCAGGGCTTCCAGCGCCGCACGGTCTTCGGGGACCACGCCGCCATGTTGTTCCACCAGCAGGGTGCAGGCCTTGATGAGGTTGGTGGTCTTGGTGTTGAACAGGCCGATGGTCTTGATGTGCTGCTTGAGACCCTCCTCGCCAAGTTCGAGCATGTCCTCCGGCGTTTTGACCTTTCTGAACAGGCTGCGGGTGGCCTTGTTGACCCCGGCATCGGTTGACTGGGCCGAGAGGACCACGGCGACCAGGAGCTGGAAGGGATTGCCGTATTCCAGTTCGGTGGTCGGGTAGGGGTTGGCCGCGCGCAGGCGTTCGAAGATTTCCTGGCGTTTGCGGCGATTCACGGCTTGCCTGACGGTCCGTCAGGCCCGGGCGGGTGGGGCGACGGGCAGTTCGCGCACCGCGGCGCGCTGTTCGCGCCGGGCGTTGATGACGTTCTTGGCGGCGATCATGAGCCCCAGCCCCATGAAGGCGCCGGGCGGAAGTATCGCCAGCAGGAAACCGCGGTAATTCTCGATCAGCGTCAGCGACATCGCGCGCCCGGCTTCACCGAACATGAGCTGGGCCTGGGCAAAGAGGGTGCCGTGCCCGATGAGCTCGCGCAGGCCGCCGAGGGTGACCAGGACCAGGGTGAAGCCGAAGCCGATGGCCAGGCCATCCACCAGGGCGCGGTCCACCGTGTGCTTGGAGGCGAAGGCCTCGGCGCGTCCGATGATGTTGCAGTTGACCACGATCAGCGGAATGAAGATGCCCAGGATCTTGTAGAGATCGTGGAACCAGGCGTTCATGCCCAGTTCGATGACGGTGACGACGGAGGCGATGAGCAGCACGAACACGGGGATGCGGATTTCGGGACGGATCAGTTTGCGGATCAGCGAGACGGTCACGTTGGTGGTGGCCAGCGTCAGGGTGGTCGCCAGTCCCAGCCCCAGGCCGTTGATGGCCGAGGTGGTGATGGCCAGCAGGGGGCACAGGCCGAGCAGCTGCACCAGGCCGGCGTTGTTGTGCCACAGGCCGTCGCCGATGATTTTCGTGTAGCTTGGATCGCTCATGGTTGCGCCGCTCCGCGTGGGTTATTGCCGTGGGTCTGATCGGGACTTGCCGAACCTTGAACGGGCGACGCTTGGGAGGCGGCTTGTTCCCCGACCGCGTACAAGGCCTCGCGATGTTCCCGGTAGTATAGCAGCGATTTCCTCACCGCCTTGACGATCGCGCGCGGCGTGATGGTGGCGCCGGTCAGCTGGTCAAACGTGCCGCCGTCCTTTTTTACCCCCCAGCGCTCCAGCGGCGGATTGTCCAGGGATTTGCCGTCAAAACCGTAGATCCAGTCGGAGCGCTCCTCCTCGATGTAATCTCCCAGGCCCGGGGTCTCGTGGTGCGCGCTCACGCGCACGCCGGTCAGGGTGCCGTCATAGCCGATGCCGACCAGCAGTCTGATGGAACCGCTGTAACCGTCCGGCGCGACCGGCGTCATGACCACGGCAACCGGGTTGCCTTCCCGGCGGGCGCGATACACGGTGATCGCCTCGCCGGTGCCGAGCAGCTTCTCATCCCGGACCTGCAGGGTATCCTCGAACAGGTTGTTGTCGTAGTGGCCCTGCGGGATGAGGACGTT
>JAHKKL010000119.1 GCA_020027635.1 Gammaproteobacteria bacterium | reverse complement strand
GACCGCTGCCTCCTTCAGCAGTGACCGCAGGTCTTGGGCTAAGGCAGGCGTTTCCGACAATGGCAGATACTCCAGCAGTTCATGCCGCCTCACCAGCAGAAAATAATCCGCCGTATTCAGAAAGGGAGCCGCCAGTGAGAAGCCACGCTCCAGGTGTTGCCGGGCGGGCAGGCGCTTGCCACTGATCAACAGCTGGCCGTATACAAGCTCCACCAGGGCACGCTCGCTGTCATCACAGGACAGTGCGGAAAGTTGCTGATAAACCAGCGCACTGCCGGACTGCAACCAGTGATGACAAACCATCCCCAGCACGTGCAGCGGGAAACAGCGACCACCACGACACAGGCGCGATTGCAGCCGCCGCTCGGTTCGATCGAGCAGCGCACGAGCGGCCGGCGCGGCGATCGGATCGCCATACCAGCCAGTCAGCGATGGCCATGCCGGCTTCAGCAGCTCACCTGCCGCGCAGATCTCGGGGGTCATAACCGCCTGTTTCACCGGGGACATTGACATGACATGAGCTTACACGGCGGCGCTCAGCGATTATAGCCAGGGGTGTTTACACACAGGGACTGACCCCGGCAAGGAGTCACGGTACACTGTAGGCTGGCAACCGATCCCGGAGTCTTCTGTGGCAGAAAAAAAATCGGCACAGGGGGGTTTCCCCGCCACCCGTATGCGCCGCATGCGGCGTGATAATTTTTCCCGGCGGCTTATGCGTGAGCACCGTCTGACCACCGATGATCTCATCTATCCGGTGTTCGTGCTGGAAGGCGAGCGCCGCCGTGAACCGGTTGCGTCCATGCCGGGCATCGAACGCCTGAGCATCGATGAACTGCTGCGCGAAGCGGCCGAAATTCACGATCTCGGCATCCCGGCAGTGGCGCTGTTCCCGGTCACGCCGCCGGAAAAGAAATCCGAAGACGCGCGCGAGGCCTACAACCCGCAGGGGCTGGCCCAACGGGCGGTGCGCGCCCTCAAGGACAGGCTGCCGGAACTCGGTGTCATCACCGATGTGGCGCTCGATCCCTTCACCACCCACGGTCAGGACGGCCTGATCGACGCCGCCGGCTACGTGTTGAACGATGAAACGGTCGAGGTGCTGGTCAGACAGGCCCTGTCGCACGCCGGGGCCGGCGCCGATATCGTAGCCCCGTCCGACATGATGGACGGGCGCATCGGCGCCGTACGCATGGCGCTGGAAGCGGCCGGTTACCGCAACACGCGCATCCTGGCCTATGCGGCCAAGTATGCATCCAGCTTCTACGGCCCGTTCCGCGACGCGGTCGGTTCGGCGGCCAACCTGGCCGGCGGCAACAAATACAGCTACCAGATGGACCCGGCCAACGGCGACGAGGCGCTGCGCGAGGTGGCGCTCGACCTGGAGGAAGGCGCGGACATGGTGATGGTGAAACCGGGCATGCCCTACCTGGACATCATCCGGCGCGTGAAGGACACCTTCGGCGTCCCGACTCTGGCCTATCAGGTCAGCGGTGAATACGCCATGCTCAAGGCCGCGGCGCAAAACGGCTGGCTGGACGAGCGGGCCGTGGTGATGGAGTCCCTGCTCGCCTTCAAGCGCGCGGGCGCCGACGCCATCCTGACCTATTTCGCCAAGGCGGTCGGCCACTGGCTGCGGCAGGGCGAATGACCGACCGCTACGCCGTCATGGGCAATCCGATTGCCCACAGCAAATCACCCCGCATCCACACCCTGTTCGCCACCCAGTTCGGGCACCACATCGAGTACCGCGCCATCCTGGTCGAGCCGGGTCATTTTGCGCGGGCGGTTGCCGAATTCCAGGCGCAGAGCGGCAAGGGGCTGAATGTCACCGTGCCTTTCAAGGAAGAGGCCTGGGCGCTCGCCGCCACGCGCAGCGCACGCGCGCAACACGCCGGTGCCGTCAACACGCTGCTGCTGGACCCGTCCGGGGCCCACTATGGCGACAACACGGACGGCGTGGGCCTGGTGCGCGATCTGAAAGGCAACCTGGGCTGCGAGCTTGCCGGCAAGCGGGTACTGCTCCTCGGCGCCGGCGGTGCGGCGCGCGGCGTGATCGAGCCGCTACTGGGTGAAAAACCGTCGCTGCTGGTGATCGCCAATCGCACACGCGGCAAGGCCGTGGAACTCGCCCGAGCCTTCCGCGAATGCGGACGGGTCGAAGGCTACGGGCTGGACGATCTTGCTGGCCAGTCATTCGACGTCATCATCAACGCCACCGCCGCCGGGCTGCGGGGCGAGGTACCCGCCCTGCCGCCCGGCGTGGTGCAGGCGCATAGCTGGTGCTACGACATGATGTATGCCGATGAACCGACCGCCTTCGTGCGCTGGGCTCAGGAACACGGCGCGGCCAGGGCAGTCGATGGACTAGGGATGCTGGTGGAACAGGCCGCGGAAGCGTTTTTCCTGTGGCGTGGCGTCAGGCCCGCCACCGAACCCGTGATCAGGGTTTTGCGTCAGCGGCGATAAGGCGCGACGGTGCGGCGTTCGGCCACACGCCGCTCGGGACCATCCCAGGGAAGCTCGCGCCAATCCAGCCGCCGGCGCTCGTTGCCGGCCAAGCGACTCCTGAACTCCCGGGCAACCAGCGTGTGGTCGTGACAGGTTCTGCCCTGCAGCCGGCCGATCAGCCTGCGTCCCTCCCGGTCCGAGCGGGACTGAACCAGGGCATAACGGTGCAGACCACCGTTGCCGTCATCCTTCTTGATGATCCGGGGAAGCATCCCCTCCGGAAGATCCGCGAAGGCACAAGGATCCCGGTCCGTGGCGACAGCCGGCAAGTTGCCGATGAAGATGATCATTTTTCTCGTCCTTGAAGGTGGTTTTCAGTGTGCTGGAAGCGGGCGCGGGTCATTCAGTCGCCGGTGCGGTGCCGGTTCTTGAGCTCGACATAATGTTTGGGCGAATACTCGAGGAAGGCGCGCTCCTGTTCGCGCAGGGGTCGAACCCGGCGCGCGGGGGAACCCACCCAGAGGTAACCGCCTTCGAGTTCCTGACCGGGAGGCACCAGGCTGCCGGCGCCCAGCAGGACCCTGGAGCGCAGGATCGCACCGTCCATGACGGTCGCCCCCATGCCGACCAGGCAGCCATCCTCGATGGTGCAGCCATGCAGGATGACCTTGTGCCCGACGGTTATGTCCGCCCCGATGCGCAGCGGGAAGCCACCGGGCGCGAATTCACTGTCATGGCTGACGTGCAGGATGCTCCCGTCCTGGATATTGGTGCGTGCGCCGATTTCGATGGTGTTGACGTCGCCGCGGGCGACGACCATCGGCCACAGCGAGGCGTCCTCGCCGATGCTGACATCGCCGATCACCACGGCGCTCGCGTCCACGTAAGCGCTTGCCGCGATCCGCGGGCTGATACCTTGATAGCAGCGTAGCGTCATCGCGCAAACTTACCTGTTCACTGCACTCCCTTGCAAGCCATGGAAAGCGGTTCGATCGGCAGTCGGCTACCGGATTTCCCCGGCGCCATGCTAGAGTAGGCATCCCCGCCGCTCCCGTCACACGCTCACATACGAGGTACTGCACAGCATGTCCAATCCCCTGCTGGAACTGCATGGCCTGCCGCCCTTTTCGAGCATCCAGCCGGAACATATCGTCCCGGCCGTCGAGCAACTGCTGGTCGAGGCACGGCAACGGGTCAGGGAGCTTCTCGATAGCAACACACGCTATACCTGGGAAAATCTGGTCGAACCGCTGGAAGCGATGGACGACCGCATCAACCGCGCCTGGTCGCCGGTCGGCCACCTGAACGCGGTGGTGAATACGGAAGCCCTGCGCGAGGCCTACAACGCCTGCCTGCCCAAACTGAGCGAATACAGCACCGAGATGGGCCAGAATGAAAACCTGTATCGCGCCTTCCGGCAGATCGCGGACGGGCCGGAATACCTCCAGATCGATACCGCCCAGAAAAAAATCATCGACAACGCGCTGCGCGATTTTCGCCTCTCCGGCATCGAACTCGACCAGGCGGCACGCGACCGCTACAAGGCGATCATGCAGGAACTGTCGATGCTAACGGCGACATTCAGCGACAACGTGCTCGACGCCACCACGGCCTGGCACAAACAGATCGGCGAGGAGGGACTGCTGGCCGGCCTGCCGGCAACGGCGGTCGCGCTGGCCAGGCAGACGGCGGCGCAGCGGCAACTGGACGGCTGGATGGTTACGCTGGAGTTCCCGTCCTACTATCCGGTTATGACCTATGCCGACGATCGCGCCCTGCGCGAGGAGCTGTACACCGCCTATGTCACGCGCGCCTCGGACCAGGGACCGGATGCCGGCAAGTGGGACAATGCCGCCACCATGGAACGGATCCTGGCGCTGCGTCATGAAGCGGCGACCCTGCTCGGCTTCGGCAATTACGCCGAACGTTCCCTCGCCACCAAGATGGCGGAATCCACGCAGCAGGTCTTGGACTTTCTCAACGACCTGGCGATGCGCTCAAAGGCCGCCGCCGAGATGGAACTCGAGGAGGTCAGAAGCTATGCGCGCGAGCAGCACGGCATGCAAGACCTGCAATCCTGGGACATCGCCTATTACTCGGAAAAACTGCGCCAGCGGAAATACGCCATCTCCCAGGAGGAACTGAAGCCCTACTTTCCGGAACCCCGCGTCGTCGACGGCCTGTTTTCGATCGTCGAGCGCCTCTATGGCATCACCATCGAGCAGATCGGGGGCGTGGATACCTGGCATGAGGATGTGCGCTTCTACCGCATCCATGACGCCGCCGGCGAACTGCGCGGTGAATTCTACCTGGATCTCTTTGCCCGCCCGCACAAGCGCGGCGGCGCCTGGATGGACGAATGCATCAGCCGGCGCAAAACCAGCGACGGCCTGCAGATACCCGTCGCCTACCTGACCTGCAACTTTTCACCGCCGATCGGCGACGACCCCGCCCTGTTCACCCATGACGAGGTCACCACCCTGTTCCACGAATTCGGGCACGGCCTGCATCACATGCTGACCCGGGTGGATTACGCCGGCGTGTCCGGCATCAGCGGCGTCGCATGGGACGCCGTCGAACTGCCCAGCCAGTTCATGGAAAACTGGTGCTGGGAACGCGAGGCGCTGGATCTCATCGCGAGCCACTACCAGACGGGCGATACCCTCCCGGAGCCGCTCTATCAGCGCATGCGCACGGCCAGGAATTTCCAGTCCGCCATGCAGATGGTGCGCCAGCTCGAGTTCGCCCTCTTCGATTTCCGCCTGCACCAGGAATACGACCCGAACCGCGGCGCGCGCGTGCATGAAATTCTCGAGGAGGTCCGTGCACAGGTGGCGGTGATACGCCCGCCGGCCTTCAACCGCTTCGAGAACGGCTTCACCCATGTCTTCTCGGGCGGCTACGCGGCGGGCTACTACAGCTACAAGTGGGCGGAAGTCCTCTCCGCCGACGCCTTCTCGGCCTTCGAGGAGACCGGCATCTTCGATCGCGATACCGGCAGCAAATTCCTCAGCAGCATCCTGGAACAGGGCGGTTCACGCGAACCGATGGAACTGTTCGTCGATTTCCGCGGCCGCGAACCGACCATCGACGCCCTGCTGCGCCACAGCGGCCTGTCCGCGTGATGCGGGTAAAAATCGCCACCTGCGGGCACAGTCACACTGCCGCGCGACATGTCTGAAATTGATTCCCAATACCGGGGGTAGGCTGGCAATATTCCATTATCCATCGGTCGCACCGACCGATTAGACGGTTGCTCAATAACCGCCATAACCAGAAAGAACAACCATGTTCGAACAAGCCTTC
>JAHKKL010000008.1 GCA_020027635.1 Gammaproteobacteria bacterium | reverse complement strand
AGAGCTGCTGAAACCCCAGTATGATGAAAAAGGACTGGGTCTAAACCTTGATATCGATACTGGCGTGCCCGAACATATTCAGACCGACAGGGAAAAGCTTAGGCAGATTCTGATCAACTTCCTTTCCAATGCGGTGAAGTTCACCCGCGAGGGCGGGGTCTCGGTACGGTTGCAGTCCTGCGTCGGCACGCAGGATGCCAGGTTTGCCGTGTGTATCCGGGTGATCGATACCGGCATTGGAATACCCGCGGACAAGCAGGAAATCATTTTTGAGGCTTTCAAGCAGGCCGATGGTTCAACCAGCCGCCGTTTCGGCGGAACCGGTCTCGGACTGACCATCAGTCGTGAACTCGCCTTTCTCATGGGAGGGGAGATCCGTGTAGAGAGCCTGCCGGGGGCGGGGGCAACATTTACCCTGCTGCTGCCGGAGATCATGCCTGAAGATCATGAGGTGGAAAAGAACGGTTCTCCGGCCGCCGGCAGTAGACAGGGTATGATTACCGAAGCCATCATCCCCGAAGCGGAATACCCTGGAGCCAGGGTGCTGCTGGTTGATGATGACATGAGAAATCTGCTGGCGCTTATCCCGCTGCTGGAGCGCTGGGGGATAACGGTCATGGCGGCAGGTGACGGTCACGAGGCTCTGGAGACGCTTGAGAGCGGCGGTGATTTCGATCTTGTACTGATGGATATTATGATGCCGGACCTGGACGGGTATGAAGTCACCCGACGGATAAGGAGTCAGCCCAGATTCGCGCATCTTCCGGTGATCTCCTTGACTGCCCGGGCCGGCGCTGATGATCGACGTTCCAGCCTGGAAGCCGGTGCGAATGACTGTCTCGTCAAACCGGTTGATCCCCGGGATCTGAAAACAATGCTGGACATGTTCCTGGTTGATAGAGAAGGCAGGGGGGATCAATGACGCGTTATGCCGGCTTCCGTGTGCTGATCGTCGATGACAATGAAAATAATCTGTACAGTCTGCGCGCCCTCATAAACAAGCATATGGATGTCGAGGTGCTCCAGGCGGCATCGGGACATGCGGCTATCGATACTGCGCTGAATAATCCCCGCATTGACCTTATTATCCTTGATGTCCAGATGCCCGAAATAGACGGTTTCCAGACGGCCTCCATGCTCAAGGTCCGGCAGAAGACGAAGGACATACCGATAATCTTCTTGACCGCGGCCTATAAAACGGACGAATTCCAGAAGAAGGGCTATGCAGTCGGTGCGGCGGATTACCTTTTGAAGCCCATCGATGACAACCAGCTGATCAATAAGATCAGTACCTATTTGCGGCTCATCGAGAAAGAGCGCGAGATGAACCTTCGCCTGGAAGCGCTGGTGGAAGAACGCACCCGCGAATTGCAGGTCGCCAAGCAGTACCTTGAGAACGTCATCAGCCATATGGGTGAAGCGCTGCTTCTGCTGGAGCCATCTGGCAAGATCAAGGCCGCCAATCCCGCCGCTTACCGGATGCTTGCTTATGAAGAAGGCGACCTGGTGGGCATGTCGATCGGCGATGTCTTCGAAGAGGAGGAGCAGGAACAGGCCAAGGCGTTCATGGGCATCTGGCTTGAAGCGCTGATACGCACCGGTACCATCAGCCGGATCGATGCCAGTTTCATCGCCAGGGACCAGCGGCGGGTGCCGATCCTGTTCTCAAGAACGGCGATTATGAACGCCGCCAGTGAAATTACTGATATCATCTGCATTGCCAAGGATATGACCGGCTATGCCCGCATTGGCGAAGTACCTGTCCGGGACCTGGAACGACTATGACAATGTGCTTGCAACCCGGGTTGTGCCCGGTAAACTTTGCGAAGGAGTATGTGTGGAGTCCGCGATGGAATATCTAGAACCAGACCAGGCACCCGAAGAAGATATCACGCTGACCGCGGACGCGCTCAAGGCGATGGGGCATCCCTTACGGTGGAAGATCCTGTGTACTCTGGGTAACAAGGAGATGTCCGTTGGTGAGATCGTCGAGAAAATCGGTACCTCCCAGAGCAATGTCTCGCAACACCTGGATCAGCTGCGCAACAAGAATATTGTGTCCTCGAGGCGTGATGCCAACCGGATCTATTACCGCGTCAGGAATGATCAGCTGCTTGAACTAATCGGGACCATGCGGTCCGTTCTGTGCCGGACAAATCTTGATGACCTCATGTCTGATTAGCTGCCAGGACTGATCGGGATCCTAACTCACAGGGTGATCTCCGGATCATCACCCCGGCATCCGGTTTTTTTCGGAAACGGCCTGCCGGTTTCTATCAGCCGCCGCCTTCCGGCAAACCGGGGAAGCCACCGTCCCAGACGCACAATCAGCGCAGTAACTTTATGTACACTTGTCCTTATCCCGCATGAACGTCATGAGCAGGGCGATAAGGCTGACGCCAGGAATTTTATTCGACATAACCGCCGATAACCCATGAGAAAACCGACGGATAAGCACCTCCTATCGATTGTTGAACTTGGCGGTTATCCGAACTTCGTTCCACTGTACGAGGAACTCGGGTATGTGGTGGCAGTTGAAAACTCCATGCGCAAGGCCATCGGTTTTCTCAAAAAGATAAAACCGGCGGTGATTGTAGCGGAGTTCAATTACCAGTCTGATTTTCGCGATCGCACCAGCAGTCTTGAATCGCTGTTGGCCGTGGTGCAGCGATTGCCGGAAACCAGGGTCATCGTATTCTACGACCGGGAGTACCTGCCTCAGTTAGACAAACTGCGTGCACGCCTGCCGGTACATGCCGCAATCGCATTCCCCATCGAGGTGCGTGAACTGCAATCCTGCCTTGCTGAAGTGGTGGTACTTCAGGCAAAGGGCATTGACGCCTGAATCAAAACGTGTTTAGAGTGGCTTAATATAGACAAATGGTACTGGTGATCGAGGAGAGATTCAGTAATGAGGAATGCTTCCTTTACCATTCCGGTTTCGCGACACGGCCACAGGGCCGGTTTTCTGCCGCCACGGGGCAAACAGATGGCTTTGCTGGCATTATTTCTGCTGGCCACCGCCATACCAGCTCTGGCGCCGGCCTCAGAGCTCAGGGTGCGTGTCTTCGAGCGGGGCGGCAGGCAACCGCTTGCAGGGGCGTCGGTCTGTCTGGGGACGTCCGCAAACCCCTTGCAATTCGGGTCTGACCAGACTGACAGGGAGGGTTACGCGGTATTTATGGATATCCCCCGTGCACCCCTGCTAATAACCGCATCGAAATCTGGCTACAAGGGGGAACAGCAATCCCTGGTCACCTCCACGGTCCAACGCTTGCTGGTAATGTCACTGCCAACCGGTGGCGGGGGTCCCGTGTGTACGCCGGCCGGCGATCGTGCCGCGGCGGACACGGGTGGTCTGCAGATCAGTGATTTCAGCATCAACAAAGGAGCCGCCGCGTCGCCTGACAGACAAGTGCATCTGGATCATCATGTGAGCGGGAGTCCCAATCAATACCGGGTCAGCGAGGACCCGGATATGTCCACCACCCCGTGGCAGCCGTATACTTCCCAGCCCGTCTTTGTACTCAGTCCGGATAATGGCAAGAAGACGGTTTATTTTCAGGTACGGCGTTATTCGAAGATAAATGGCGCCGATATCCAGACGATCTCTCCCGTAGCCCACGATTCTATTGTCCTGCAGGCCCAATGACGCAAGGCCGCAAGGCCGCCAGACCATGGTTCTAGCCCTTCTCCCTGGCAGGTCCGGTCCCAGAATCGCACGTTATCCATGCAGCCTGGCATCGCATTGGGGGAGTGGGCCACACTAAAAGACCGGTTCCTCGAAGTTGTAATCGAGCGTTCTTTCCGCAAGGACTTTGCCGGCTGCGGACATGATAACAACGGTCCATGATCCTGGCCGATCCGGTGTCAGCAGCCGGCTAGACCACACTCGCGAGTGTGCCCCGTCGACATGAAACCGCTCCTCGCTCACTACCTCTCCTCTGTATTCCCAACTGTGGGTCACGACCTGGCCTGTCAGGTTTGCGAGTTCTGTAAAGCAGTAGATCCTCTCGGTGGTTCCAATGTTGAGTTCTGTCAGATTATCTACCGGCTCCTGGCCCTGAATGGCGGTTGTGAACTGGGTGCGAATCACAGTACTGTGTTCCAGGGACGGATCTGCAGCACAGATGGATGATGCCGCAAGCAGCAGGGGAACGAGTGTGTCCACAGTCCTGTGCATGACGATGGGCTCCGTGTGTAACGATGCATTCATCAGAACACAACCACCCGGCGGCTTTTGTGATGCATTACTCAGGCGGGATACCACGTGGATACTACAGCCTATTTGAGGGGGCGCGTACGCTTTCTTCGTCCCTCGAAGCTTACGATGGTCTGCACGATCACGTCATAGGGCAGGTCTTCGATGCGCCTGTACCGTTCGAGCGCCTCAGATGCCAGGCCATTGATATTGTGTACCGCATCAGCTTGCGACCGGTCAGGGTGAAGCAGCTTTTGGAGCCCCAGTAACCCCCCGATCTGTACCCTGATTTCCTTGGCATGCGGCAGCGGTCCGTCGGCATGGGTGATATGCAGGGAAAAGCGTGCATTGCGGCGCATTGCATCAAGCAGCTCGATACACAGGGAATTGCCGGCATCCGACTCGCAGGCCACGCCCTCACGGTCCGCAAGATTGAACCGCGCGGATTTTGTACAGTTGCAGCGTCGCGAGTTGATTGCCTTTTCAAATACGCAACAGCGCTGGTTCAGTGCGCGGTAGGCGGCCCGGTATTCCTGTTCTTCCATGATTTATGTCATGGCATGAAACAGCGTCTGACGCCACTATGCAGCAGCAACAAGGCGGCTAGATTTCCCATTCCTTGAGTATCGGCTTTTCCCTGTGTTCCAGCAGGCGCTGTTCCGCCTCGGGTTGGTTTTCGGCGAAGATGATTTTGTAGACAAGGCCGGCGTCCTTTGGCTGTGCCGTTCGCAATGCCTTGACTTCGTTTTTCGCCTCCCGGTAGCTGTCGTGTTCACCGGTGAATTCAAGTGACCTGGCAGTAGCTGTTTCTCCAGGGATGATCTTGTAAATGTAGTAGGGCATGGCGTGAGTCCGCTAGTTGTGATCGGTGGACATGAGTCACTCATCGCTAGTATAGCAATGCCGGTATTATCGTCTCCACAGGGCACCGTATCCATGGCGGCCGCTGTGCAGGCACTTATATTTCCTTGTCGTGATGAGGGCTTGGAGCAGGGCGGGTTCATCGATCAGTTCCTAGCCACTTTCCAGAACAATACTCGCGCCCCGGCTGTTATACAGAACCACACAGCCGGTTTGCCGGGAGATGCCGTCTCCGCTGTAGTCGAAGGTATAGGTGCGCTTCAGGCCATAATCATCGGGGTTCCGGTAATAGGGCCGGATAGTCTGCAGCGAGACGGTCCCGTCGAGCAACTGCAGTTCCTGCTGCTTGCATGAGGTCCGCGCGACCTGAATGGCGATATCGCGGCTCCTCAGACTCTCCAGCCAGAACCAGACCAGCAGGCCGATAACCACCAACAACGTGAGTGAGGTCATGGGATCAATGGTAATGCAGTTTGTATGAATGAACAGTGTGGCGCAGATACGAAATCTGCCGGAACGAGCTTCAATAAGCAGACGGATCGAAGGGTTATATGCCCGTTATTCCTTGTAGATTCAGGGAAATGTTTACGTCTCGGCAGGTGTGAGCTGCTAAAATGGACTGCCAGCGTAGGATGGATAACTCCAGGGCGGTACAGGACGCATGTCAGCACTTACATCTGAAGATAGAAATCACTTGGGGCGCATGGTTGTCAACATGCTGGACGAATGGGGCATAAAGGCCTCCGACCAGGTGAACATCCTGGCGCTGCCGGAAGGGACACCGACCCGTATGCTGCGACGCTTTCATGATGATACTCCGCTGCCGGATGATCCTGAGGTAATGCAGCGGGTTGAACACCTGCTGGGAATTGCCGATGCGCTGCGCACCACCTTTCCCCTCAACTCCAATATCGGTCTCATGTGGCTGAAACAGCCCTGCAAGCGGTTGCGCAGACGCCGGCCGATGGACATCATGATCGAAGACGGTTTGAGTGGCCTCATAACCGTCCGCACCCACCTCGACTGCTCCTTTGCATGGCGCGAGTCCGAACGAACGGATTGATGATTGCAGTGCTGCCATGATGAAGGCAGCCGCAAGTATGCGTACCTCAACAAAAACACCAGTCCTGATTTGTAATTTGATCACTGAAAGCCACAGGGCTGCCTTCACGACCTGCCGGAGAAGGGTCGTGGCAAGAGTTGCTTCTGTCACCTGGTGTTTCGTGGTCCCTGCTGCCTGCGGAATCATCGGTGGTGCCGGGCTTCCGGCTTTGGCCGCGGCTATTCCCGCTGGCGCCGGCGCGGCAGCCTGTAACCGGTCATGTCCTCGCATAATTCCGAAAAGGGGATGTCGTCCAGTGTGGAAAATTGCTCAGCGGCGGACGACACCAGCTGGTCGATATCCTCGACTGCTGAAATCGGTACTACGGCGGGACTGGTGATACGCTGCAGTCCCAGCAGACCGCCGTACTGGATCTTGACCTGTACGCTATGCGGCATCTGCAGCAAGTCATCCGCAACGCCGAATGCGGGAAGTGCATTCTCCTTCAGCTGCTGAAACAGCCGGAGGCAGCGCGCATGCGCCGCCTCCGACGTACAGGCGATCTCTGCGCCACCACGGCGCACGATCCCGGCGGCATTTCTGCAGCCGAAATCATCCGTTAACAGTGTGGCGCTGAAGGGGCAGATTGGTTCACCCATGGTGGTACGCCCGGTATATGCAGGGTGGATACCCTTTATTGCGTGTGGTTTGAGTCACCCCTGTTTGCACCCTGAGGGTTAATCGGTAATCATCGGCAGCAGAGTAATTATAGCCAGGGGCCGGGTGAGCATGAACAAGCCAGGGATTTTGACCGCCATACCCAAGCGCCGCTACAAGTACGGTGAATTCACCGTCGTGGTGCTGGGTGATATCGAGAGCAGTGACGGAATCGACTATCGCTACATCATGGCCGTGGTGAAGGGAGCGGATACTGAGCCCGGGCTTTATGTGACGGCGGAGAGGGCCGGCAGGATGGGTCGGCAATCCGACTATACTATGCGTATCCTCATGAGGGATGGCGCCGAAGCGATAGCGACTTCCCCCGCATGGGGTGAACTCGATGCATTTGTGCAGGAGGGATTGGAAATCGTGGGCAAGGTGCTGGATCTGTCGGACGAAGTTCCCTATCAGTTGCGGTGATTCCCGTGTGATATGAAAAAACCGGCTCGCAGAGGGTCTATCATGTTCCTGGTGATGTCATCAGTGCTGTGGACATCAACCTCGCAGGCCTTCTTTTGTTTTTCCATGGGCGGGGGGAGCTGGCACCGGGACGGTCATTATCCCGTACCGCCGCCCTACGGGGCATTCGGCGCTGCCGGCCTGCCGGCCATGCCCTACTACAGTCCGGTGATGCCACAACCGCTTGTCACGCCCATTGCGCCCATTGAAACCCGGAATGTGGACTATCCTGCCGAGGCGGTACCTGTTACGAAGCAGCATATATTCCACTGAGAAGACACCTTCGGGCCGTTGTCTTGAATCATCTGACGAGATTGAGCGGTCCGGGTAAGGCCTGCTTATCCAGCATGCGTTGGAAAACCTCGGCTGTCACTGGCTCGCTGAACAGGTACCCCTGTTGTATATGGACGCCCTGCTGCCTGAAGAAATTCATCTGCTTGATGTTCTCGACACCTTCGGCGACGACCGAAAGATTCAGGCTCTTCGCCATGGCGATGATCGCCTGTGCTATGGATGCGTCATTCTTGTTGTCCGGTACCTCACGCACGAAGGACTGATCGATCTTGACGGTGTCGACCGGCAGCCTGCGCAGATAACTGAGCGAGGAGTAGCCGGTCCCGAAGTCATCCATGGCGATGGAAATACCCATGTCTTTCATTATCTCAAGTGTGGCGACCACTGCGTCGACGTTCTGCATCACCACGTTCTCGGTGATCTCGAACTCGGTCATGCCGGCCTCGATTCGCGATTCGCTCAGCGCCTGCCTGACGGTTTTTACAAGCCCGGGCCGCGAGAGCTGGACGTATGACAGGTTGACCGCGATCGTCAGCTTGTTGTATCCCGCATCATGCCATTTCCTCAGCTGGGCGAAGGCCGTCCGGATGACCCATTCGCCGATTGTCACGATGAGGCCGCTATCCTCGGCGACCGGGATGAAATCGGATGGACAGACGATACCCATGGTGTCATGTTCCCAGCGTAGCAGAGCCTCTGCGCCGATGATCGAATTGCGTGTGATATCAATCTTCGGCAGGTAGACAAGTTCCAGTTCGTTTTTCTCCAGTGCTTTTCTCAGATTGGTTTCCAGCGTCAGTTGCCTGCGTGACACGGCGTTCATCTCGGCCGTGTAGTAGATCAGTTTGTTGCGGCCCAGCGTCTTCGCGCGGTACATGCTGATATCGGCATTCTTCACCAGGGTGTCCGTATCCGTACCGTCGGAGGGGAAGATGCTGATACCGATGCTTGTGGTGATATGAAGTTCATGCCCGTGACACCAAACCGGCTTCACCAGCGCATCGATGATTTTCATCCCGATCCGCCCGGCATCCGATGAACCGCTGATCGAAGGCAGCAGTACCATGAATTCATCACCTCCGAAACGTGCCACGGTATCCTCGGCGCGTATGCAGCTCTTGAGACGCCTTGACACCACCCGCAGAAGCTGGTCACCGATCGCATGCCCCAGTGAGTCGTTGATGACCTTGAAGCGGTCGAGATCAAGGAACAGTAATGCCATCATGCGCTGTTCTCGATGCGCATGTGACAGTGCGGTATTTATCCTGTCTTTCAGCAACATGCGGTTTGGCAGACCGGTCAGGGGGTCGTGGTTGGCGTTGTATTCCATTCGCTTCGCAACCGACTCGGCCTGTTCTTTCGCGGCCTCAAGCTCCTTGTTGGCGACTACGAGTTCTGCGGTACGGTTGGCTACGTTGCTTTCAAGTTCCACCTTGTGCAGTTTGAGTTCATTGTCGCGCAACTGGATCTGATCGAGCATCTCGTTGAAATCGGTGATCAGTTTGCCAATCTCGTCATGTCCCGTTCCGGTCACTCTGAGGGAATAGTTCCTTTCGCTAATGATCTGGCGCGCGATTTCGGAAAGGCGCAGTACCGGGTCGGTGATGATCCGCTGCAGCTGCTTGCTGAGAATGAAAGCGATCAACAGGGAGGTGAACAATACGATGATCGCCACGTTGATATACCATTGCATGTGTTCGGCGATGATGCCCACGTCGGAGCGCAGGTAGACATAGCCTACCGGCACATGTAGATGCCTGATCCTTGAGTACAGTTCAACATAATTGTCCCTGTACTGTACCCCTTCCGGTATACCGACGGGATTGGGCATTTGGTTGCCCTTGGTTTCCTTACTGTACCCGCTGATAATCCTGCCGTCGTTCGCGTAGATTGCAGCCGCCTGGATATGATGCTTACGGGCAAGGAACTTCAGGATTTCCTGCGCGGTCGCCCTGTCTCCCGACAGAACGGCGTCGGTGCTGTTGGTCGCGATTATTTCCGCCATGGTGTTGAGGATTTCATCAGCGGCCTGGCGCGTGGTGATTCTGTCGTTGGCAATGAACGCGGCGCTGGCCAGCAAGAGAGATACCGTGCTGATCATCATGATGACTAGAATGATCTTGCGGCGCAGCGGCATGCTATAAATTCTTCTCATCGCTTTCCTGTGACCACGAACCCTGAGTGGAGTCTTTCTAACTCCATGAAAGACATGATTAATAGATAAAATCCAAGGTCGCTAAGGGCGACTGTTCATCCGGGCGTTGGGGGGCTTTTAGGCTATCGGCCATGAGGACGTCGATCTTGAACACCTGTCAAGATAAAACAATCAATATGATCAATCGGTTGCGGGTTATTTGGGTTCGAGTGGCGGCGGTGGTCAGACGCATGCGCCGAGGCATCATTGTGTGGCGGGTGTGGGCCGGTGACAGAGTTGCAATGTGGCGCAACACCCGCATAAATCGGTCACCTCGTTACCCGATCACAGAGGGCTAATCCGGAGATGCTGTCTCCATCGGCAGTTCAGCCTTTTCCCATCCGCTCATGTGGCCATCCAGGTACCGCACATCGGCGTAGCCGGCCCGCAGCAGGGCAATTTTACCGATGCCGGCGCGCGGACCGTGCTGGCAGTAAACGACCACCGGCCGGTCTTTGGGTGCGGAGAGACCACCCGCCAGAAAGAACGATCGCCAGAACGGCACGTGAATTGCCCCCGGTATATGACCATGCCTGTATTCATAGGCGGATCGCACATCGATAATCACAGGGGAAGTGCCGGACTTAATCAGCCGGTCAAGCTCACCGGCGGACATGCGTGTTGGTGACTTCATGCCATCTCTTCCCGCAGTGCATGACAGCAGCACCAGTGTGAACAACAGTGCGACCGAAAGAAACTGATAAACCGGGCGCTGCTGCATGATGTTCTCCAGGATATGCCTGGTAGTACGATCATAGCGAATTTGCCACCGGTTGCCTCTGCAGTATGCCTTGCTGTGGGACTTGCCCGATTATCGTGTGAGTCAGCCATCATGGTATTGAATACCAGGGCACGGGTTCTTAGACTCCTGTTCCAGGACGGGAATGCCTCTTTGCAGTCCACGCCATGGACAGGGAACGCAGGGAATGCCGCATATTCACTCTGGGGAAATTGATCGTGATGCTGGCCTTGAATGTCTGGCGGTCATCGCGCGACTCTACGGTCTGGCGGCAGATGTTGGAAAACTCCGCCATGAATTTTCACGCTCGGACAAACGGCTGGATGCAAACGAACTCGTCAGGGCGGCCCGTTACACGGGCCTGATGGCGAGAGCGGTCCAAAGCAACTGGCAGCGACTGCAGCACACCCCATTACCGGCGATAGCCTGCCGGAAGGATGGCCATTTCCTGGTCCTTGCCAAGCTGGGTGATGGCAAGGTGCTTGTTCATGATCCCTTCGAGTTCCAACCGAAGTTATTCCCGAAAGAACTGTTTGAATCCCTCTGGTCAGGGTTGCTTGTCCTGGTAACGCGCCGCGCCCGGGCGGGAATCGGGGAGTCGGGGTTCGGATTTCGCTGGTTCATACCCTCGATAATCAGGTACCGGTCATTATTTGCCGAAGTCCTCGTTGCATCCTTTTTTCTGCAGTCCATGGCGCTGGTGACACCGCTGTTTTTCCAGGTCATCGTCGACAAGGTGCTGGTGCACCGGGGGCTCACAACCCTTGATGTACTGGCCGTGGGCCTGCTCCTGGTCTCGCTGTTCGAGGTGATTTTAGGCGGGCTGCGAACCTATGTGTTTTCCCATACCACCAATCGTGTCGATGTCGAGCTCGGCAGCCGCCTGTTCCGTCACCTGCTGGCGTTACCGCTTGGCTATTTCGAGGCGCGTCGCGTCGGCGATTCGGTCGCACGGGTGCGAGAACTCGAAAACATCCGAAACTTCATCACCGGCTCCTCCCTGACGGTCGTAATCGACCTGATGTTCACGTTCGTGTTTCTTGGGGTCATGTATTACTACAGTCCGTTGCTGACCATGGTGGTACTAGCAACGATTCCGGCCTATATCGCGCTTTCCCTTCTGGTGACGCCGGTTCTGCGGCACAGGCTCCAGGAAAAATTCGTGCGCGGGGCGGAAAACCAGGCATTTCTCGTGGAGACGGTAAGTGCGATACAAACCCTCAAGTCCTGCGCCGTGGAACCTCAATGGCAGCGACGCTGGGAAGAGCAGCTGGCGGCCTATGTACAGGCCGGGTTTCGCGCCGCCAACCTCGGCAATGTATCCAGCCAGGCGGCTGGGTTCATCAACAAGGTCATGACCGTGATGATACTCTGGGTCGGTGCACGCGAGGTCATGCAGGGAGACCTGAGCATCGGGCAACTGATCGCATTCAACATGCTGGCGGGACGCGTCAGCGCTCCGGTACTCCGGGTGGTGCAGCTCTGGCAGGATTTCCAGCAGGCTTCGATCTCGGTCCGCAAACTCGGCGACATTCTCAATACCCCGGGAGAACCGTCTCACAACCGAAACCGGGCATCCTTGCCGGAGCTTACGGGTCATATCCGGTTCGATGACGTGACCTTCAGGTATCGGCCCGAAGGCCGGGAGATTCTGCGCGCGGTATCGCTGGAGATCCCCGCCGGGCAGATCCTCGGCGTAGTTGGTCGCTCGGGATCCGGCAAGAGCACGCTTGCGAAACTGATACAGCGACTTCATGTCCCCGCCGGCGGCAGGATACTGATCGACGGGGTTGATCTCGCCATGGTTGATCCCGTCTGGCTGCGTCATCAGATCGGGGTCGTTCAGCAGGAGAGCATCCTGTTCAGCCGCAGTGTCCGGGAGAATATCGCCTTGCGTGACCCGGGTATGCCGCTCGCTCGTGTTATCCGAGCGGCGGAACAGGCGGGCGCACATGAGTTTATCCTGCAGCTGCCTGAGGGCTATGACACGCAGGTCGGAGAGCTGGGGTCCAATCTGTCCGGCGGGCAGCGCCAGCGCATCGCGATTGCGCGCGCCCTGGCCGTCAATCCACGGATACTCATTCTCGACGAGGCCACCAGCGCGCTGGATTACGAATCGGAACAGGCCATACAAGCCAGTATGCAATCGATTTGCCGCGGACGTACGGTAATTGTCATCGCGCACCGCCTGTCGGCCTTGCGCCTGACTGATCGCGTGATCGTCGTCGAGGATGGCAGACTTGTCGAGGACGGCGGACAGGGTGAATTACTCAAGGCTGGCGGGTATTACGCCGGCATGCATGCCCGCCAGGCCGCGGTAACCGGGCTGGCCGTACCTGCAGGCGCATGAAGCGACGAAAAATGAAACTGATGAGGCCAAGGGGGATACCGGAGCAGGATTTCCTGCCCGCGGTGCTTGAAATTCTGGAGAAACCACCGTCTCCCGCCGGCCGATGGATTCTCTGGTCGATACTGCTTGTATTCGCGGCGGCGGCTGTCTGGGCCATTTACGGGCGCGTCGATATCGTTGCTGTCGCGCACGGAAAGATAATACCGGCGGGCAGTATCAAGGCGGTGCAGCCCGCACAGCTTGGTATAGTCAGCAACCTCTACGTTACGGAAGGACAGCGCGTCACAACGGGTGAACTGCTGATAGAACTGGACCCGACGGTAAACGATGCTGACCGCGAGAGGTTGGCAGGACAGATTGATGCGGCATCCAGCGAGCGTGAACGGTTGCGTTATTTTATCGAGGCCATCGGGCAAGACCGAATGCCTGACCTGCGGCATGAGCCCGTGATAGCTGCGTCGATCGAGATCAACAAGAGCACTATCCCTGGTGATGAGAGAGGTCTGCAGGGACGGATACTTGCCGACCAGTGGGCGGAATATCTTGCCGTCAGGATGCTCGCAGGTAGGGAGCTTGATGCCAATGACGCGGAGCAGGATGCAGGCAAAGCGAGTCTGCAAAAGCTGCATTCCATATTGCCGCTGGTCACGGAGCGGGCGGAGGCCATGAAAAAAATGGTTGAGCGTGACCTGGTACCGAGACTCCAGTGGAACGAGGTGGAGCAGAAGCGAATCGAGACAGAGCAGGAGATCGAGATACTCAAACATCGACAGCGTCAGCTGGTTGCTAATGCCGGCAAGATCCAGCAGGACCTCAAGGTCCAACTGGCCAGGATGCGCAAGGCAGTGCATACGCGTATCGCCGAACTCGACACCGAACTCTCAGGCCTGGAGCAGGAGCTGGTGAAGGCGAAGACGCTCTCACGCAGACAGCAGCTGGTATCACCTGTGACCGGCACCGTTCACCAGGTGGCCGTGCATACGATAGGGGGAGTCGTGAAACCCGCTGAGCCATTGATGTGGATAGTGCCTGACGACACGGAACTGGAAGTCGAGGCGTGGCTAAATAACCGTGACATCGGTTTTGTCAGGCTTGATGATGCCGTAGAGGTAAAGGTTGAGACATTTCCCTTCACGAAGTACGGTACTCTGGCAGGACGTCTGGCCGGCATCGGGCATGATGCCGTTTCTGATGAGACGCACGGTCTCGTCTACAAGGTGAGGATACTGCTGGAAAAGTCGTCTATCGGAGTGAACGGCCACCCGGTCAGACTGGAGCCTGGCATGGCAGTCACTGCCGAGGTGAGAACGGGGGATCGCAGGCTGGTCGAATTTCTCATGAGCCCCTTGCTGAGGTATCGGAATGAGTTCGCAAGGGAACGATAGCTATCTATAACCGGGCCGGTTAAACGACGTAACGGGCGGATTTGCAATGATTGGTTTATTGTTAATTCTATTTATCTCTGTCTATCTCCTGTTTGGTTTTTTTCTGTACGGTTACATCAGGGGATGGGGACCGAGTAAACGGAAATCTCTGATTATTACGCTTGCCCTGATGATCGGCGTTCCGTTTGGCGATGTGATACCGGGGAAGGTGTATATGAATTATCTCTGTGCAGTTGAATCAGGTATTGATATTAAAAAGACAATAGATGTTTCGGGGTACTCTGTGGGTGATAGGTACTTTCTGGGTTGCACATCTACTTGTGTAGAAGAGTTAAATAAATGGCATAAGTTGGGTAAGCCTGTATTTATTGAGTCACAAGTTCTTGGGCCAAAAAAAGAAGCTTTCGTTGATATGCCTGGGTTATATAGATTCCAATTAACTAAGAGAAATAGACATCAATGCAAAACACAGGATGATCTAGAGAATCAGTTCCCCATTATCTTTATGAGATATGTAATTCCTGAAGGATACTGTATATACAGTCAAAGAATAGAAAGGTCATCAGCCAACTACGTTGTTAAGGAATGGAAATGGGACACTAATTATTCGAAATTATTTGGGATTGCTAGGGTTCGCACTCTAGTTCAAGAAAAGGACTCAGGAAATATTATAGGTAGCAATACAGGATTTGCACACAGAGGTGGGTGGTTGCGTCGCTGGCTTGCTGGGTTTCTGGCAGTAGGGCAACCAGATGAATGTTTAGATAAAGGTGAATATGGTTTCACTTGGTCAGTTCTTAGAGGTGTATTTAATAGTCATTAACACATGGAGGTGTTCCAATGGCATCTATAGAGAAACAATTCTGGGGGAGCTTGCTTTCCCAAGCCGCTTATGGGGACTTTTCAGATGTCGATACCAACCAAGATGGGGTATACGATGAAACACGATTGATTTTTGAGGCAATAACAAAGAGTGGTACAGGAGAGCCGGATTTTACACAAAAGCAGGCTGAATTATTCCTAAGTCGGTTTGATTTAGTTAAAGCATTCGATGACCTGGGCACAGGATTTCGCGCTGCACTATTCCTCGATAAAACTACAAATGAGTTCACACTGGCCATTGCCGGTACAAATGCATATGAGTTTCTGAGCGATGTTATTTTT
>JAHKKL010000118.1 GCA_020027635.1 Gammaproteobacteria bacterium | reverse complement strand
TCATGTAGAGCAGGCGTTTGATTTCACGGCTGGAAAACTCATCTACCAGACGGCCCTGCTCCATGCGCAGGATATATCTCATCAGTTCCCGTGCAGTTCCGTAGCTGCTGCCGGCGCCCGGTGCGCGTTTCTTGCCTTCCTCGGTGAAAAAGCTTCCCTGGCGCAACAGCTCCAGGTCCAGGCCGTTGCGCGTGACCGGGTCGTAAAAGGTGCGCCGGAACAGTTCGGTCAGTTCCTGTCGGGGCGTTTCCCGGAAAAAGCGCTGGATCTTCTCCTCGGACGGGGGGTAGTTCCTGCCGTACTGGCGCAGCAGCATGACCTCGCGCATGACCATGGCAGCCGCTGAATTGGAACTGGCGGAGAGAGCCCAGTCCAGATATTCCCACAGGGAACCCCGGTCCCCGTCGCGCAGCGTGCGCCGGGTGAGTTTTCTTGCGGCGACGTCGTACAGCCGGATCGTGTGATGATCCGTGTGGCTGAAGCCGTCGGCCGTGACTATGGTATCCCGGAGAATCTGCCGGCGTTTCGCCAGATCATCGGGCCAGATATCCGCCAGCGCCTGGAAGAGTGCGAGCGCGACGACCAGTTTGCCGACACTGCCGACGTTCTGCCGGTGATCGCCACGATGCTCGGCATAACGCGGATGTACCGGGTCGGTGATGTCGAGAACCGCCACGCCGTAACTTTCGGCATTGTCACCCAGCAGATCGAGCACTTGCCGGGTGAATGCGGGATCCGGAGCAGGCAGTTCCAGGTCCTTGTGGTTGAGCAGACGCAGGTCCACCTGTGCCGTCGCAAGCAGAGCGCCCGGGGGCTGTTTGCCGCCCGGTATGAGGCCGTCGTTGGCGAGACGCGCCGCCTCGACGCGCCGGATGCCGGTCTCGGCATAGCCATCGAGCGGGTAGGCGTTGACCCGGACGGTTCCGGCAATGGCCAGCAGCAGGACCAGCGCCACGAGACCTGTGGGTTTCCTCATGGTGGAACCTCCTGCATATCGATGCTGAGATCCCTGCCGTCCCTCAGTGCCTGGTCCATGCGGGTGAGGTAAGCGCTGCCGCGCGCCTGGCGGCTCTCGAGGAAGGGCCGCAGCTGGAAGAGCCGCAGCCTGCCGCCGAGAAAACCGAACTCGATATCCGCGGGCGCCGGGTTGCCCGCATCGTCGGTGACGGGCGGGAAGCGTTGCGGTAATTCTTTGGCGAACTGGATGAGCTGCCGGATCTCATCGGGCCGCAGTACCGCCTCATCGCCGCTCACCGGCAATGTCTCGATACCACCGCCGGGTGCGGGCAGGCGCCGCCAGGGCGCCGTGGCTGTTGCCAGCACCCGCACCGAACCGTCACGTGTGTCGATGCGCAGCGACTCGGCGGCCTGGCCGTCCACCGCGCCGCCCACTCCCTCGTTGACGGCAACCGAGAGTACGGCGGTGTCGCCGGTGTCGACATCGGCGGTGACCATGACGCCGGACTTGTCGTTCGGGACCGATTTGAGCAGCAACACGGCCGGATAGACGTGTTCGGGATGTTCCATGTGCGACTGACGCCACGCGAAGGCGCGTGTCGTGAAGGGCGAGGCCCAGACCTGGGCGATGCCCGCGACGATATTGTCGAAACCCACCACATTGGGCAGGGTCAGATTCAGACCGGCGCCGGTGAACCCCGGAAGATCCTCGACGTTGGTGTCCGAACGGATGAAGACTCCAAGACCGTCCAGGTTGCCGAATGTCCTGGCCATGGCCGTGTGCAGTCGCTCCCGAAACGCCGGGTCGAGCCGTGCCTGCGAGACCAGGGCATAGAGTTCGGCGCGGAAGCCCTCGGTCGCTTCACGCCGCTGCTTTGACTCGGCCGGCATCGATTCGATGTGGCGGTATTGCTCCACCATCCAGTCGAAGACCGTCCGGTTCGTTCCGCGGTAGGGCTGCTCCAGCACCACCTCCCGGAACACGCCAAAAGGTATCGCCAGCCCGGGCGCCACCGCCTCCGGGAAATGGCTGCGCAGTTCGCCCAGCTTGGCCGCCTTCGGGCCGACGATGCGGCCGGAATCACTCGCGCGCAGCTCACCCAGGTCGATGAAATCTCTCACGCCGAGATCCAGCTTGTCCAGATCCGGCCGGATTACCACCGTCTGCCGGGCGCTTGCCTCGCCGAACACGGCGTTCCAGCGTTCACCGTCCTCCGCTAGTTCGACCTGTCCGGACGGGCTGACGGCAAGCACGACGTTCTGGCCGTCGTGCTTGCGCAGCCTCGGAAGCAGATCTTCGTCGACTCCGACATTGGGAATGCCAAGGTTCCTCGCCAGTAGCTGCACATGGGACAGCGGATTGCCCTCGCCGGCGGTCAGGATGCCGGCCACCGGAGGCAGATCGGATAGGGTTTCCGGCAGCAGATAGATGCCGTGAGGATCGAAGTCCTCCCCTTTGGTCTGATCGAAACGGGCATGCAGCACACCGCGCGCCAGTCCAGGGTTGAGGGCGCGAAAGCCGACGCCGATTTCTTCACCGAAGAGTTTGTACCGCACGCCCGTCAGACGGTTGGCATCGCGCGACAGGCTGTCCAGCAACTGCGAATAGAAGAGCAGGGGGCTTCCGCGCAGCTGGTCCGGTATGAATTGCAACGCCAGCGGTTCGACCTGCGCCAGCTTTTGCATGGCGGCGTCGAACTGAAATCGCAGCGTCTGTGTACCCCAGGCGGGGACACGTGCCAGATAACCCAGCTCTTTCTGGTAAACCGCCAGTGGTACGCCGTTTCCACCGAGGCGGGCTAGTGATTTCTCCAATTCGCTGCGACTACGCCGGTTGATCAGGCCGGTTCCATAGACCGCATTGACGCCCGTCCTCAGCCACTCAAGCCGTTGCCGCCGGGAGCGCTGCGGCAGTCCATTGCGAAGTTCCGCACTGGCGCGAAAGTATTCCACTTCCACCACCAGGCTCAGATCGAGGATGCGCAGGCGGGCCACGGGCTGCTGGATGTCCGGCAATGCGTCACGCAGGTCAGCGAGCAGTTGCGCTGTGGTCTTCAGACGATTGCCCGCCGAGGGGTCCCGGCTGAGCGAGCCGGCCGCCGTGCGCAGCAGCCTCTGCAGCCAGTCCGACTTGGTGAAAACCCGTGCGTTTTCCTCCAGCATCTGCGGCAGTGCCACTGTCTGGTAGAGGTGGTCGATTTCCTCCGCCAGGGCTTCATACTTCGCCTTGAGTTCCGGATCCTTCACCCCGATGGCATAGTCACGTACGCGTTGCGCATCCCCTGCGTCGGGTGTGCCGTGGACCTTGCCGCGCAACGTGATGAAGCCGGGGTCCTGGTCTGAGAGCGACGCCGACAGTTGCCGCACCCGCTGTACCGAGGCACTATCCTTGCCATGGGGTACGAGGGAGGCGCCGCTGCGCAGCGCCGCATAACGTAGCGTTATCCATTCGGGCTTCCCGCTCATTGCTACCAGCAAGTCCCGGCCACCCGCGCGCTCGTCCTCGTCCTGGATGGCGCCGCGGTAAAACAGGGCGTGGCGCAGGATCCAACCATCGTCCGCGCTGACGAGAAAGCGCTCGATGAGCAGCTGGTTGTAGATGTCGAGGAAATCAGGTTGCGCCGCGAGCGCCTGCGCATCGATACCTGCCAGGATGACGGCAATCAGATAGCCGTTGGCGCGCAGCTCCCGGGTTTTGCCGCTCCATTCGCCGTGCTGATGACCGCCCTCATGCTCGGCGCAACCATAAGGCTGCGGCGGCAGTACCGCGCCATCCTTGCAGAACCAGCGCAGCCGTGAAAACGGGCCGCGTTCCGCGGTTTTCATCTCCCGGATCCATTGCCGGTATTCCGCCGTGTTGTCCGTGCCGGTGGCTGCCGCCTGTGCGGCGAGGGTGGTCGCGGCAGACAACGCCAGGGAAAGCAGGAGGGATAGTAAACGGGCGTACATCGGCATCTCCAAGGCAGGACTTTCCTGGTCGTATCTCTGCCGGAAGCATATCAGGACTGCCCCGGTTTCGCGTCCAACCCTGTGCGGGGCGGCGTCGAACCCTGGGACCGGGAGCGCTAGAAAACGCGGATCGGCAAACCGGCCCCATAGGGTCGCCGGTAGAACAGCAGGCGTGCACCACCGGGATCCTGCAATACCAGTTCGGTTTCGTTGCGCGCGAACTGATAGATATTCACGGCGCCGGTCTGGGGCGTGTACATTTTCACCAGGTTGTCATCGATATCGAGGGCGCCCGTCAAGGATGTCACGCTATTTCGCAACATAAAGCGTTTGCCCCTGACCTCGAGGATTTCCCCACTCGTTCCATACCACACCCCATCAAGCAGCGATGCGCCGGGATAGGCATTCCAGCCGCCGGGAATGCCCGCCCAGGGCTGGCTGGCGGGAAGACCGTAACCCGTTCCGGCGAACGGATTACCCCCCAGGGGTGAGGCCCAGGGATTGCCTGTCATGGGCAGCGTCCAGGGCGTGGCGCCAAATCCGCCGCCCGTACCCGGCCAACCGCCCAGACCGGACATGCCACTCATGAGCGGCCAGCCACTCATGCCTAGACCGTAGGAATTCACGGGAGAATTCCAGGAATTCGAGCTGTTCATGGAGTCTGCCATGATATTCATCATGGTCAGCATCATTCGGAACATGAAGCCGAACATGTCACCCATCCCGTCGGCGGCGGCCGGTATCGGTAGCGACAGGGCGCCGAGCAGCACGACAATGGTCCGCTTGTTCCTCATTCCAAGACTAGCGTGTCATCCCTATGCATTTAGTGTAGGAGATCATCAGGTCGTTATTGCCGGGGACGAAGAATACTATATGTAGTAAATTACATTCAAATTTATACGAGATTTAGTAGTTTGGTGCAGAAAGGTAAAGACCGGTTTCAGCACGTGATTCCAGCATATCCGGTGAGGTTTCATGGTGAACTTCATGCGGGTAAAAAACGACGTCCATGTTAAACTTTACAAAATAAACTTATTTATCTGAAAGACATGAAAAAATTACTGGAATTACTCGGCGAGAGAATCCTGTTTCTGGATGGTGCCATGGGAACCATGATCCAGCGCTACAAGCTGGCGGAGGCCGATTACCGCGGTGAGCGTTTCGCGGCCTGGGCATCGGACCTGAAGGGCAACAACGACCTCCTGGTGCTGACCCGGCCGCAGGTCATCCGCGAGATCCATGACGCCTACCTCGCGGCAGGTGCGGACATCATCGAGACCAACACCTTCAACGCCACCCGCGTCGCCATGGCCGACTATCACATGGAGGAACTGGCCTTCGAGATCAACGTGACCGCGGCCCGGCTGGCGCGCGAAGCCGCGGATGCGGTCACGGCACGTACACCCGGGAAGCCGCGCTTCGTCGCCGGCGTACTCGGCCCGACCAATCGCACGGCGTCCCTATCCCCGGACGTGAACGATCCCGGATTTCGCAACATCCACTTCGACGACTTGGCCGCGGCCTACGCCGAATCTACACGCGGCCTGGTGAGTGGCGGCGCCGATCTCCTCCTGATTGAGACTGTCTTCGATACCCTGAACGCCAAGGCGGCGGTCTTCGCCGTCGAGTCGTTTTTCGAGGAAAGCGGTACCCGGCTGCCGGTCATGATTTCCGGCACCATCACCGACGCCTCCGGCCGCACGCTGACCGGACAGGTCACCGAGGCGTTCTGGAATTCGCTGCGCCATGCGCGACCGGTGTCCATCGGCCTCAACTGCGCGCTGGGCGCGAAGCAGCTGCGCCCGTACGTGGAGGAGCTGTCGCGCCTGGCGGACACCCATGTTTCAGCACACCCGAATGCGGGATTGCCGAACGAGTTCGGCGAATATGACGAGACGCCGGCGGA
>JAHKKL010000117.1 GCA_020027635.1 Gammaproteobacteria bacterium | reverse complement strand
TCACGGTGCGGGCATCGCCGTTCAGCGCGGCGCCGGTAATACTGATGCCGTTGCCGATGGCGTAATTTGTCAACGCTTCGGCGCTTACCGCATTGACCCGTTCCGCATACTCCAGTGTGACGGAACCGGCATTGCAGGTTTTTGCCCTGAGAATGACGGGCGCTACATTGTCGGGTTTCGTAATCGTGAAGTGATCCTGAACAACCCCGTACCTGTCGAGAAACCTCGCATTCAGTCTCCCGCCGTCGATTTCAAGAATCAACGAGCCGACAGTGGCGAGCCCGATGTACATGGCGGGATGATCCAGCGGGTAGTCGCTTCCCGTGGTGAAGCTGGAACTGCCGGCAACCACATACACCGCCCCTTCATGAGGTATGCCCGTGATATCCGGTTTGCTATAGGCGCCATTCCCGTCCTCACGTCCGTCGCCGGCATTGAGGATCATGCTGCCGTTCAGGGTATCGGAATAGCCGTAATGACTGTTCAGCAAATAGGAGCGCTCGTAGGAATGGCTGTGCCCGGAGAGCACCAGGTCGACGCCATAGGATTCGAGGAGCGGGAGGACATTGGTGCGCATCTCCACCTGCCAGGTCTCCCAGTCCTGGTCCGAGTCATGGGAGCCCTTGGAATAGGGGGGATGATGCCATAAGGCGATGATCCACTGCTTGTGGGTGGCCGCAAGATCGTTCGCCAGCCAGGTCAGCATGGGACTGCCGGGTGATCGATCCACGTCGAACGAATCCAGGCTGATGAAATGGATGTTGCCGTAATCGAAGGAATAGTAAGCCTCGCTGCCAGAAGGCACGCCGCCGGCCTCACCCGCCTTGGGCAGGCTGAAGTTGTCATAATAGGGACCGGTCTGGGTTGTGCCGTTGGAAGAATCTTCGTCATTGCCCTGGGTGGGCCACACCGGCACCTGCCGCAGCAACTGCGGGAACATGTTAAAGACGGCGCCCTGATACTCGGCATCCGTGCCGCTCTCGTAGGCGTTGTCGCCCAGCATCAGCCAGACGTTCGTGCGCTTGTTCTCGGCCTGCGTGTTGGCGAGGTAGGCGTTATAGACCTCGGCCGCATGGGCTGAGGTTGATCCCGAATCGCCGATCGCCCAGATCCTCACGGGCATCGTCGTCCCGGGGGCGGGCGAGGTGACGAAGGAATAACTCGCGTCGCCGCTTCCGGCCAGCAGGCCGGAGGAACTGCCGATCGCGTAGTAATAGCGCGTGTTCGCCTGCAGGCCGGACAGTTGCACGAGGTGTTCTTTCGTGGAATTGCCGTCGGTGACGGTGCTGGTCAGGTTGTTAACCGCCGTTCCGTACGAGACAACCGAGTTGGTCGAGGTATCGGTGCGCCAGCGCACGATGATGCTGGACGGCGTACCGTCCTGCAGATAGGGTCCCCGGGTTACCGTCACGGCGCCGACCGGCGCACAGGCAAGGCAGAACAGGATGCCTGTCACGACGAGTACCACCGCCCAGAGTCGTGGCATCCCTATCAGACAGGAATTGTTGGGTAGATGATGAAAGTTGTTGTTTATTGTTTTCATGGCGGATCACAGGTCAGTTGCCAGTGCCGATGATTCTAGTGTGCCCTTCGGCCCCGGCTGTCAGTTCACCCCATGTTTTGTCGCCAGGGCGAGCGTACAGGGCAGGCCAGGTGCTTCACCGGTTCTCTAAACAGGCATTATCGTTCAGCATAGCCCAGACAAGGCGGCATGAACAGCGCCTGGCGGTGAAGACACGGCCTCATTGGTGGCTGCCGATGGCATCGGGGGTATCCTGGATCCTGTCGCCGGACAAGGTGTCGGACGACAATCCGGGAACCGCACGCATCGCCCTCACCCTGATAAATGCCCGGCAGGAACAACCCGAGGGGGAAACAACGGGTTGGAGTTCGTTATCCGGCCACCGCGAGGACCCGCGCCACACGCGCAGCGAGTCCGCCGCACGATTCCACCGGCACCGGTCCGGTCTGGTACCAATCGAGCAGCAGTTCGCGCAACCGCTCGGAGCCGGTGTGCGCGCCCTCCTGGCGATGACTGAGGGCATCGGCAAGCCGTGACACCTGCAGCCGCAGGCGCGCCTCGCCAAACTCCGCCGGCGAGTCCAGTCCGGCGGCAAGCTCCATCTGCAGGCAGAGCTCCAGGCGCCGCGCCAGATTCCGCGGCAGCGCATCGAGCAGTGCCTCGCGGGCCCCCGCGTCCCCTGCGAGTGCCCGGCTGCCCAGCTCGAAGCGCTGCCGCATCCCGAGCGTCTGGCGCGCGTCGAGCGGCGCGAGCGTTTCCCACGCCCGGCGGGTGTCTTCCACCAGCGCACCCCGGTCCGCATCCGCCAGGGTATTCTCCAGGAACGCGGTTTCCAGACGATCGCACAACCGGGACCGTTCGCGGACTCCCTGCAGGAACGCCTGCGCGGCCGCTTTCGATTCCTGCTCCCGGTGCTTCACGAACCGTTTCCTGAGCGCCTCGTAACGCGACAGCACGGCGCGCTCCTCCTTTTGGGGAAGTACCCCAATACCGTCCCACTCGCCCGCCGCGGCGGAAAAACGCTGAGCCAGGTCGTGAAAATCCACCTGCGCGCTCTCCAGCAGGCCTTCCAGTTCGGTGCACAGGGCCAACTTCCGGTCGAGGTTTGCCTGGCGTTCGGTGTCCGCCGCCACACGTTCCTCCTTCGCCTTGCTGAACACGGCATCGCAGGCCTGCCGGAAGGCCTTCCACATCGCCTGTTCCTGCTCTTGCCCCGCCTGAACGGTGGGTGGCCACTGTTCCTGCGCCTCCTTCACCTCGCGGATCGCGCCGCGCAGGTCCGGCGCGGCGGCGAGCTGCTCCACCCGGGCGATCAGGGCGCGGCGGCGGCGCAGTTCGCGCTCCCGTTCGGTATCGAGATGCGACTCCAGGCGCGCGAGCACCTCGCGGTAATCCTTCTCCAGGGGCTTGCGTGCCTTTGCCGGAACCGGCCCGATGCGCCGCCATCGCTCGCCGGCCGAGCGGACCAGCCGGTCCGCCGCACGCCAGTCCACCGTCTTCCAGTCCGTGCCGCGTTCAAAAGCATCCAGCTCACGGCACAGCGCCTGCTTCCGCGCGAGGTGTGCGGCCAGCCGTTCCGCCTGCTCGCGCCGTTCCTGCTGATACGGTGCATAGGCCTGGCTGCACGCCTGGTCGAAACGCCGCCAGAGATCCTCCCGCGCCGGACCCTCGCCGCGGTCGATGCGCTTCCAGGCTTCCCGGGCCGTGCGCACCCGGGTGGCGATTTCCGCCGCCGGGAGAACGCTGCCGGTCAGCACCTCGAGCTCGGCGCACAGGCGTTCCCGGGCATTGCCGGATCCCCAGTGCCGCCACTGCCGGAGCTGTTCGAGCCGCGGGTGCAGGCGTTGCAGCCGCGTCTGCAAGGAGGCGCGCTTGCGTTCGTCACTGCCCGTGGCGATTTTCAGAAGATGACTGGCCCGGTCGCGCTGTGACAGGGCGCGCTCGAGTTCTCCCTCCTTGAGGGAGCCATCCATCCCGGCGATCAGGACTTCCGCCTCTTCCAGCGCCTGCCGGCGCTGTTTTTCCTGCCGTTTCAGCCGCTCCCGCAGCAGGTCGCGCCGGGAAGCGAATTCCTGCTGCAGCGCCTCGACCAGCCCCGGTGCGGCCGGCCGCTCGAGCGCCTCCCAGCGGCGTTCCAGGTCGGTGACGCGCCGTTCATCGAGTTCGCCCGTTTCGGCGAACAGTTCGGCGGCCCGCTGCACCAGCGCACGTAGCGGCACACTGCGGGCCTGGTCCCTCGCCAGGCGTTCCGATGCGTCCTGGATCTGCTTGACCAGGCCGGCAAACCGCCGCGCCAGCGGATCGTCATCGGCTGCCGGGGGGATGAGTTCCTGCCAGCGGGCACTCGCCTGTTGCAGCCGCTCGTGCAGATCCGGCACGGACACCGCGTCGCGCTCGGCAGTCTCCTTCAGGCTTCCTAACAGGCCCTCGAGATCGACGCAGAGCGCCTGCCTGGCGGCTAGCATGGCGTTGAAGCGTTCGATCGCCGCGGCGACCTGCTGGCGCGCCCGGTCAAAGCGTTCCGCAAGCGGCGGGGCGGGCCGCGCTTCCAGCTGGTCCCAGTGGCTGGTCAGCCGCAGTAAATGCTGCCGACTGCCGGACTCCGGCGTTCCCGCCGCCAGTGCTTCGAGCTCCGCGCACAGCCGTTCCGCGGTCTCCTGTTCCGCCTGGCTCTTGCGGTGGGCATCCAGGCGTTCACGGGCCATGCGGCTGATCTGCTTATCCTTGTTCCGGGCATCCCGGGCCACCACCTCCCATCCCTGCGGGTCGCCGATACGCTCCAGCGCCACGCGGCGCACGCCCGCGACCGGATCGTCGACGGCAATAGCGCACAGGACGGCGGTATCGCTCACCCGCTCCAGGGCCGCGGTGCGTATCTCCGCCGCCTGCGCGTCACGCGCCAGATAGGACCAGAGCTCGGGTGAGGCCGCGCTCGCCATGGCATGGAGCCGCGCTGCCACGGGGGGACCCGCCTGCAACGGACCGGCCAGCACCTCGCGCAGGCGGCGGTTTGCCGCCTCCCGTATGTCGGTGAGTGGCTCCGAAGCAAGCAGCGCCGCGAGCAGTTCGAGATCGGCAAGACGGTCCACGGCACAGCGGCGCACCGCCGCGTCCTGATCCGCACGAGCCGCCTTTGCCAGCACCTCTGGCGGGACGTCGCCGGATTCAAGCGCCTGGCAGCGAATGCGGGGATCGGGGTGTTCCCATTTGGGTTTAAACAGTCGAGTAAACATATTCTGGTTATGGTAATGGCGGCCCGCGAAAAGCCCGCTCATTGAACCCCCATTTCAATGCTAAATCAATCCACCCGGCTACGGCGGCCGCCCTGATCACCCACCGGACTCCGGCAAACCGGTTGCCCGTGCACGGGGCAAGGGCCTCGTTTTTTTACCGTATGACTTTAGTCCAATAGACCTCAGTTCAATAGACACCGCGGACGGGGTTTCTGACAATGTAAGCCAACGAGACGCGAATGTGGCGTGTTTCAGGAGGCACTCACCATGATTTACGTATACCGGTTCGGATTTGGCAAATGGGCATCGCTGTGCGTACTTTCCATCGTCGGCGTGATGCTGGCCATGCAGCAGTATCACGACGAATTTGATCCGAACACCCTGCCCCCGCCGTCGGCCGGCCTACCGCTGCAGCAGTCCGAAACCGCATTCCCCTGCGAGAACATGGTCTACAGCATCTCCGAAGACGACGTGCACTACGTGCGTGAAACCGGCGGGGGGACCGTGTTTGCGGCCCGGCTGAACCAGCAGGTCGGTTTCTATCAACTGAACTCCTACGGCTACATGACGACGGTCGACCAGGCGACGCTGGATACCGAAACCGCCGGCAGGCTGAGCCAGGCGCTGCTGCAGTGCCTGGGCCCCTGGCTGCCCTCGGGCACCTGGTTCACCCTCAGCGCGAGTGCGGAGCCGGGGGCACCCCTGAATTGATGCCCCGGGGAAAGGCGCGTCCCTTTCCCTGTTATTCCCAGGGTTCCCAGTCCGTCCCCCAATTGACCGGTTCGATCACCAGGTCGCTGCCCGGGCAGCCGACGCAGCATAACCCTTTGCCGGACCCGGCGTCCTCTTCCGACAAGGCCAGCGGCGGGCCGTCCGGATACGTGATCCGGCCCTCGATGACCCGGCTGATACAGACCCCGCACACGCCGCCATGGCAGCCGTAGGGAAGTTTTATGCCCTGGCGCAGCCCGGCCTGCAGGATGGTTTCCCCCGCCTCCACGGTGAACCGAACCCTGGTACTGTGGATCGTAACGGTATAAGACATAATTCCGGGAATCCT
>JAHKKL010000116.1 GCA_020027635.1 Gammaproteobacteria bacterium | reverse complement strand
CGGCCAGTTTCACGAAAGTATGTCCGATGTAGCGGATAAGCACGTCGGGCATGGACGCGATCGGTCCGACATAATCCACCAGACCGGTAGCCACCGCGCTGCGCGGCATGCCGTCATGCTGCGCCTCCTCCGGCGACTGGGCCAGCGCGATCCCGCCCGCACCCTTGATCGCCTTCACCCCCAGCGTGCCGTCGGTGCCGGTGCCCGAGAGGATGATGCCGATGGCCTTTTCGTGCCGGGTTTCCGCGAGCGAGCGCAAGAAGTGATCGATGGGCATCCGCATGCCCCGCTGCAACACGGGTTCGCTCAGGTGCAGCCTACTGCCACTGAGGGTCAGCGACTTGTTCGGCGGAATGATGTAGACGTGATTCACCTCCACCGCCATCCGGTCCTCGACCTCGATCACCGGCATCGACGTGCGCCTGGCCAAAAGCTGCGCCGTCAGGCTCTGGTGGGTGGGATCCAGGTGCTGGACCAGCACGAAGGCCATGCCGCTGTCGGCGGGCATGGCGATAAAGAATCTCTCGCATGCCTCGAGCCCCCCGGCCGAGGCGCCGATTCCCACGATCGGAAACACCTCGCGCTTCCTGGATGTCTTGTCAGTTGCGGACATTCTTCGGAATCCCGTTTTTATTTCGATGGTTACATTATCAATTATCGATCGGGCACGCCAGCCAAACGCGCGTCAGACCGGCGCCATCGACCGGAGGACGTCTTGCCGCTGGCCCGGGTGCCGGCGGGGTGTCGATCACCTGGCTCGCGGTGAGCCTGGCGCTGGCATCGACTGGCGTTCGCGATACAGGGGACGGTGCATGTGGTCAACCCCACATCCGGCGCGGAATTCAGGGTGAGTTTTCCCGTGGTAGCTGCCTGATATCAGGCGGCCCTGGTCGATACGCAAAGGGCGCTCCGGATGCTTCCCGATACGACTTCGGTTCAATAGACGACCGTGTGCCCTTGTCGGAAGCTATTCACGCACGGTTGGAACAAACAACGGGACTGGCACTATGAAAGAACGCAGAAAAAGAAGAGACCGACGCGTGAACACCCCCAGGCAGGGCATGCCGCCGTACTACACCCGCGGCGTGCGGGATCGCCGGCAGCATGATGTGAGCATGGCGAGAAGCCAGCCGGAAGAATTTCACCGGGAGCCGGCCACCCTGGATATGTTCACGGAGTACACACATCCCGGCTGCGATCCGGCATAACAACAAAAACTGCACGGCATTATCATGGCGGCCTTCGGGCCGCCTTTTTTGTTCCGCACCGCTATTCGTTGTACTCGACCGGCTCCTTGTCTCCGCCGAACCACCAGTACTTGAGGTTGCCCCACAGTCCGGAAGCCGGGCGGGTAATGCCGCCCAGCACCGCGCCACGGCCCGCCTCGCTGATGATGTCATCGAGATTCGACTCCGATCGCGCGATCTTGCCCCAGACCTTGAAGACGGGGCCCTTCCAGTAGCCGTAGTCGTCCTTCTCAGACTGCAGCAAACCCAGGCTGTAGAGAATGGCGGCGCCGCGCTTGCGCATGTCGATCCTGGCCTCCATCGACAGGGGGCTGTCGACGATATCGACGCCTTCCTGGTAGGTGATGCCGCCCGCCGCGGTCATCAGGATTTCGGGACTCTGGACGAGGTATTCCCTGATCTGCACGTCCCGTGATTCATCCCGGACGAGGTGAATGGCGATCTTGTCGTACTCGATTTCCTTCATGTAGTTGACGAGCCGCGAGACGGCGCCCAGCCCGAAAAGGCCGGTGGGTATGTTGGACACTCCTTCGCCAAACACGCCCGCGAAGCCGGAACTGCCGGCGAGGAGTGCGCTGTCCGGGTTGAACGGCCGGAAGACGCCATCGCGGCTGTGCAGGCGCATGTCGAAGTAGAGCTTGTTGCGGTACTGGGGCAGGTTGGGCGAGGCGCCAAAGGCGTCGAGACTGACATCGAAGAGCCCTTCCGCGCGCGGCGTGGATCCGGGTACGAGTTCCCGGAAGAACTTGGCCAGATCGAATTGCTCGACACCGGCCCGCAGTTTCAGGTCGTAGGGCGTCTCCCCGGGGGCAAAGGCCATACGCCCGTCGAGCGTGATCGGGCTCTCGTGGAAATGCGCCGAGAAATCGCCGAGTTCCAATTTGTCGGGCAGGAGGGCGGCACGGCCCTGGATGTCGCGGAACTCGAGATAATCCGTGTAGAAGAGGCGGTCGAGCCTGAACTTGACGCGCGCATCATAGTCGCTCGTGTCCCAGAAGGCGCGCGCATCAGGCTTCGAGTCCGGGGTCTGCGGTCCCTGCTCCGGCGCCGTCGCGTCGTCCGTGGCCGCTGGCTTTTCTTCCCTGGATGGCGCTGCCCGCTGTTTTCCTGCGATGCTGTTCAAGGTGTTCAGGATGTCATTGAGATAGAACACCGTGCTGTCGATGGCCATATCCACGACCTTGTTGCCGCCCTTGGGCGCATAGGTGGCCTTCACCTGGATATCGCTGTCGCCGGACTTGCCCTGTTCCCTGAGGGGCGCCGAGAGGGTGAAGCCGCCATCGGGGGCGAGTCGCCCGTCGACGTCCAGTGCCAGCGTCCGCAGGGCCAGCGCTTTCCTGGCCTGCAAATCCTCGATCCGGGTGGTCGCGGTGAGTTTCCCGCCCGAATCCAGCCGCACGCGTGCCGTGAGCTTGCCGGCCGTGAGAGTGTGGCCGGGCAGGATCGCGGGCTGATCGAGGACTGGCGGCAATGATGCCGACAGGTCGGCATTCAGGGCGTCGAGCCTGACGGCATCGCCGGCCGCTTTCAGCGTCAGGTCGGCGCGCGCATCGAGGGCATGCGTTCCGCGATCGCGATCAAAGGCGATGCTGAGTTCACCCAGATTTGCCTGCAAGGTATCGCCCTGCAGGGTCGTTTGCGAATCCACCGCCAGGGTGAAGGGGTTCAGCACGGCCCCGGCCGTGTTGTTCACGGCGATGCCCGTTATCTTGAGGGGTTCGAGGGTATCGACGGTCAGTGATTTGCCATTCGAGGTGAGCACGGCCTTGCCGGTCGCCTCCGAGAAGGCGAGACCCTTCGCCTCGAGTATTTTCGCAAACGGCTCCGGCGTCAGGTGCGCCAGCGTCAGTGTGACCTTACCGGTGGTGCGGCCGAGTTCCGATTGCCTTCCGCCCAGCCGGGTGCGCACCCGCAGTTTCGAATCGGCCTGCAGCGAAACCCGCGGTTCCGGGGCGCTATAGAACAGGCTGGCCGAGAGGCGATCGATAGCAATCGCTGAATCGTCACGCGCCAAGCTGTAATCGGCCTCCAGCCGCACCGGCGCATCAAGGGATGCCTGCAAGGCCCTGGCGATGAGCGGTTGCCGCGAAAGCGCCTGCAGGTCGACGTTGAGGTGACCGTCGGTCATGAGGGGTTTATCCGCCGATGCCGGCAGCGTGATCCGGCCGCCGCCGGAAACCAGCCGCGCCCCGTGACTGGTAACGCCGAGATCCTGGTACTCGATGTGCGTGCCTGCCGGTTCGATGCGGATGGCGGGCCTCAGGCTGATGCCGAGATCATCGAGCAGCGGACCTTCACGGGCGGTGACTGTGACATGACGGATTTCGACGGGCTTGCCCGAGGTTAGGGTTGCCACGCCCTGAGCGTCCGCGGCCAGGGTCAGATCCGCGCGGGAAAGCCTGCCTTTCAGCGTGGTCTCCGGCACGAAGGCGGAAAACCAGTCCAGATCGATATCGCTGATGGTAAGCGTGGCCAGCTCGCCCGCCGTGTTTCCAAGCTTCCGGCCTGCTTCCGTCGTTTCCATGACCAGGGGTTGCAGCAAGTGAAGTTGCAGCAGCCGGGTCTTGTTCTCCAGGGACAGGCTGGCATCGAGTTTGTTCACGCGCATCAGGCCGGGTTGCTGCCGCAGGGCAGTCTGATAATCCAGGCTGAGATGCCGGGGCAGTGTGGTACGGCCCGCCGGTTTGATGGCGAGAACGTCCAGCAGCCTGTGCAGATCCAGGTCGGCCTCGGCTTGCGCGGTGATATCACCTCCCCCGGACAGCGGGATAGTGGCAGCCAGATCGGCCGTGGCGAGTGCCCCGCTGCCGGCATCGACCACCAGCTTTTTCAGCGAGACACTGAGCGTATCGCCGCCATAGGTCGCGCCTGGCAGGACCGACAGATTGAGGCCCTCGACGAGGGCGGTATCCTGTTGCTTGACGGTGAACCCCGTGACCACCAGCGGTTTGACCGGCTTGATGTGGATCGCGGCGCTGGCATCGGTTGTCACCTCGAAGGCGGCTTTCAGAGTGCCGTCCGTGATTTCGTAACCGGGCAGGAATACATTGAACCAAGCCAGTGGCACCCCGGGCAGTTCGAATTCCAGCAGGGTGTTTTCCTGGTGGAGGAAGGCGGCGAAATTGTCCATGGGGATATGGAGGTCGCCGGGAAGCCGCGATGCCAGGGGTTTGTTGTTGGCATTGTCGGAAACATCCGTGTCCAGCGTCTCGACCCGCAACTGCCTTCCGGGCAGCAGCGACACACGGAAATTATTCCTGAGCTGCAACTTATCGGGGAGACTCTTGTCGGCGTGGACCGCCCGGATGTCCTTCACCAGCAGGTCGCTGGTGACCGTCATGTCGCCGGTCAGGGTCGCGCTATTGAACCCGAACTCCCCCGTCAGCACCTCTCCGGCCGGCGGTATGACGGCATCCTTGAGATACGGCTGCACCAGCCGCTCATTCGCCGTGACCCGGTAACCGCCATCGATGCCACCGCTATTTCCGTCATAGGTGCCCTCGAGTTCCAGGGCCGAGCGGTTCTCCCCTTTGCTGTCATCAAGCTGCAGCGCAAGGCGCAGCGCCTCGGGTGGATAGTGCGGCCCCTCGCCAGCCTCCGCGGGCGGGGGCACCTTCTGCTGGCCGGCGGCCGCCTGTGCCGGTGTGACGGTCAGGTTCAGATTGACGCGTTCCGTCTCCGGCAGCTTCGCCAGCGTGGCCTGGATGGCGAGCGCGGTTTCCACGACGGCGAATCGCCCCCGCGTGAGCTGATCCATACCAAGCCGGCCCTCGACATCGATATGATCATCCTTGTTCCCCGTATCGAAGCGTAATGCGACAGCGATGGCGCCGTTGGTCTTCGGTTTGATCCCGCCGCCGGAAATCCTGGCGGTCAGTGACCGCTGCCCGGGCAGGCGGACCGTGGCATTGATCATCACGTCCTGCAGGGTGTAACCGAGTCCGTGCTGCAGCGAGGCCAGCACGCCGGGAAAGGTGCCAGCGCCTGGCGTCTCCGCGGTTTCCGGCGGGCTGAACTTCTCCAGGTCGATGCTGACATCCTTGAGCGCGAGGGTCTTGATGTTGAGATTCAACAGGAGGAGTGAGGACAGGCAGTACCTGAACGACCCTTCCTCGATCGAGAACTGCCCGCCCCGATACCCCACGGAAACCTGCTTCAGGTCCAGCGACCAGGGCGTGAGATGGACGTATCCGATTTCCAGCGAGTCGACCAGCGGACCGACGTGGTCGAGCAGCATTCTTTTCTGAAAAGCGGGGTGGAATACGACGGCAGACGCAACACTCAGGATGAGGGCAAGTCCTGCGGGCAGATAAAACCGGGGATGCTTCAGGTCAGCAAGACGCATGCGGATTTCTTTGTTTCTTTCTTTGCTCTACCGGTCGCCTGACTTACCCGCGAACCCGGTAACCGGCTCCGGTACAAACTCGTTGTTTCGGAGTATACCTGAACTTCTGTTCGCCAATGCCGGCTTCATCCATCAACCTGTCCCCGGTCACGGTCGTCGTAGTTTAGGAAGCTCTGATCAAGTCTCCCGTTCGCCCTGAGCTTGTCGAAGGGTGAACGGGAAA
>JAHKKL010000115.1 GCA_020027635.1 Gammaproteobacteria bacterium | reverse complement strand
AAAACGGTACATTTTCACCACATTTTGCCTCTCCAAAGAGTATTTTTTCCCCTGAATCATTGTAATGGGAAGCATAGATGTGCAGGCAGTGCTATTTGGAATGATAGGCTTGCAAAAAGTACTTTTGATGTACAATGTCAGAAGGAGGGTTTACGTGGGGGCATAGATACAAAGGAAGACACGAGATGCTCACCGAACAACAGTACGTGTGTTGGTGTCGAAGTCTCGGGTTTACGCAGCAGACCAAGGCGTTGCTCGACCAGATTCGTGCTGCACCGCCAGCCCGCCGCGTGGGCGGAGGCCGCAAGAACGTGGCCGGGCGTTATCCGAGTCGCAAGATGGGTGTGACCATCCAGTTTGAGAGCCACTCCAACGAACTCGCCGCGGTGCTCGAGTATGAAAACGATCCGGATTGCCTGGAGTTCTATGATCAGCCCCACCCCCGGCTCACACTGGAGTACCAGGCGAAGAGCGGGAGGCGAGTACGCGTGCGGCACACGGCTGATTTTTTCGTGTTACGCCGCCACGCCGCTGGCTGGGTCGAATGCAAGACTGAGCACGATCTCCTCAGCCTGGGTGCCCGGAGCCCTGCGCGGTTCCAGCAAGCCAGCGATGGCCGCTGGCACTGCCCGCCCGGAGAGCAGTACGCCAGCCAGTTTGGGCTGCGGTACGAACTCCGCTCGTCGCGGGACATCAACGCCGTGTACCGGCGTAATCTGGAGTTCCTGGAAGACTATCTGCGTTGCAGTACCCGGACGGTCTCCGACCGTGCAACCCAAGCCCTCCTTGAGGTCGTTCGCACCCACCCAGGGATCACGCTCGCTGCCCTGTTCCGTCTCGCGGAGCCGTGTGGAGCGGACGACGTCTACGGTCTGATCGCGACCGCACAGTTGTATGTTGACCTGCGTGCTGTGGCGTTGGTAGAGCCCGCAGGCGTGCAGGTCTTCTGCAACGCGGAGAGCGCTCGTGCGCAGGACGCCCGGACGCGCGAGCCTGTGCCAGTCACCGCGGAGCAGCGGGCGGGTGTGGCCATCGCGGTCGGACAGGTGATTACATGGGATGGCAAGCCATGGGAGATCGTGAACGTCGGGGCCAGCAAGACGGGGCTACTGGGCAGCGACGGGGCCTGTATTGAGCTGCCTCATGCTACCTTTGCAGCCCTTGTCCAGACCAGCAGCATCACGGGTGTCGTCCAGGCCCTTGCCCAGCGTGATCCCAGCGTGCAGGATCGGTTCGCGAGCGCCAGTCCGCAGCACCTGCAAGAGGCGCACCGGCGTTACGAGATTCTGCGGCCGCATCTTGCGGGAGAGCGCATCGCTGGCGGGCTCGTCCCTGCACGAACGGGGTACGACTGGTTACGCAAGTACCAGAGGGCGGAGGCCCTGTACGGCAACGGCTTTCTCGGCTTGTTGCCTCGAACCCACGCGAGCGGCAATCGCACGCGCAAACTCCCGGCACTGACCCGGACGCTCATGGAGGACTTCATCACGAACACGTATGAGACCATCAGGCAGCCCTCCCGGGCCCATGTCTACGGCGCCCTGGTGCACGCGTGCGAAGCCCAGGGCACTCCCACGCCGAGCTATAAAACCTTCACGCGGGAGATTGCCCGCCGGCCCCAGTATCAGCAAACGCTTAAAAGGCAGGGGGCGCGGGCTGCCTACCAGTATGAGCCCTGTTATCTGGCCCTGGAGGAGCATACGCCGCGCCACGGCGACCGTCCGTGGCACATTTGTCACATCGACCATACTGAACTCGACATCGAGCTCGTGTGTTCGCGTACGGGGCAGAACCTGGGGCGTCCCTGGTATACCCTCATGACGGATGCGTTCTCCCGTCGGCTGTTGGCGATCTTTCTGACGTTTGATCCGCCCAGCTACCGCTCCTGCATGATGGTCCTACGGGAGTGCGTCCGCCGCCACGGCCGCTTTCCCCAGAGCCTCGTCGTCGATGGTGGCAAGGAGTTTGACAGCCTGTATTTCGACACGCTGCTCGCGCGCTTCGAGTGCACGAAGAAGACTCGACCACCAGGCAAGGCCCGGTTTGGGTCCGTCTGTGAACGGCTCTTCGGCACGTCCAACACCCAATTCATTCATAATCTCGCGGGGAATACGCAGCTCACCACGTCTGTACGGCAGGTCACCAAGGCGGTCAAGCCCAAGCGCCACGCTGAGTGGACGCTTGCTGGACTGTATGCGTGCTTGTGCGAATGGGCCTACGAGGTCTACGACACGATTCCTCATCCGGCGTTAGGGCAGAGCCCGCGTGAGGCGTTTACCGCTGGCCTGGATCAGAGCGGGTATCGGCTGCACCGCATGGTGGCATATGATGAAGCGTTCCGGTTGTGGACCCTCCCGACGACCCCCCGCGGCACGGCGCGCGTCGTCCCGGGGAAAGGGGTGAAGATTCAACACATTTTCTACTGGGCTTCGGCGTTGCGTGACCCAGAAGTGGAGCAGAGTCAGGTGCCGGTCCGGTATGATCCGTATGACGCCGGGACGGCCTACGCCTATGTGCGCAACCGCTGGGTCCAGTGCATCTCGGAGCATTACGGGACGCTGCATGGAAAGTCGGAGCGCGAAATGCTGCTCGCGACGGCGGAGTTGCGCCGACGGGCACAGCAGCACACCGCCCAGTTCACCGTGACCGCCAAGAAACTCGCCGACTTTCTGACGAGTACCGCAGGCGATCGCTTCTTGAGCACGCAACGCGCCCGTGATCGGGAGGCCAAGGACGTGCTGGCCAGCATGCAGGGCGCTTCCATGGATGCACCGTGCCCGCCCGCCGGTGGTGAGGCGGAGGCGCCCACGGCGCGTGTGGCCCAGACGCTGAGCGTGGAGGAACTCGCGGTGTATGAGGAGTACTGAGCATGCCTCCAGAAGGATTCCCGCGCGAGCTCTTACAGGCAGCCGCGAGTGAGCGCCTGAACTACTTTCGCTCCTATACGATTGCGCATCCCCACCTGAAAGCCGTCAGCGATGCCCTCTGGCGCGCCATCCAGGAACCCGCTGGCAGTGCGCTGATTCTCGTGATTGGGCCAACGGGCGTCGGCAAGACGACCCTCCGCCTGCGGATGGAACAGGAGCTGCGCCAGCGGTTCCTGACCGCTGGCGCAGCAGAGCCCGGTCGCCTGCCGGTCGTCGGCTTTGAGGCTGTCGCACCGGACGCGGGGAACTTCAGCTGGAAAGAGTATTACCGGCGTGCCTTGCGGGCGCTCGAAGAACCGCTGATCGATGACAAAATCGATTATGCGACACCTCAGAGGTTCCGTAACTCCGCGGGGGAGTTCACCGTCCCGCATCGCGTCGGCAACCCCGAGTTGCGTCAGGCCATGGAACAGGCGCTCCGGCATCGACGGCCAGCGGCCGTACTGATTGATGAAGCGCAGCACGTGACGAAGATGGCCAGTGGCCGGAGGCTGGCTGACCAGTTGGATTGTCTGAAGTCGCTGGCCAGTTTGACCGGCTGCGTCCATGTACTGATTGGGACCTACGAGCTGCTGCCCTGCCGGAATCTCAGCGCCCAACTCAGCCGCCGCAGTATCGATCTGCACTTTCCGCGGTATCAGGCGCACAATCCGCATGATGTCAGTGCGTTCCAGCGCGTGATCTTCAGTTTCCAGCGTCATCTCCCTTTGCCACAGGAGCCCGAACTGGGGTGCGATTGGGAGTACTACTACACCCAGTCCATAGGCTGTGTCGGTATCCTCAAGGACTGGTTCACCAGGGCATTGGCAGAGGCGCTCGCCCAGGAGGCGCCCACGCTGACGCGGGCGGATCTGGCACGCCATGCTTGGTCACTGGATCAATGCGAGAAGATGGCCCAGGACGCCTTGGATGGCGAAGCCGTCCTCGCGGAACAGCCGGAAGCGATGGAGCGCCTCAGGACACTCCTGGGCGTCGCGGCGACACCGAGCGTGGACACCGGCAGTCCACGGAACCGCCCGCCACTGCGGCGAGCGCAGGGCCGTCGACGCGTCGGGGTGCGCCGACCTCGACGCGATGCGGTCGGCAGGGGCGGCACGAACTGACACTGCCGTACCCTGGTTGGCGCGCCGCGCGGGAGGGGGGAGGAATCGTATGCTCTGGACCTACGACGCGTGGGACACCAGTCCGCCTGTGCTGCCTCGCCCCACGCGTCTCTATAGTCTCACCCCCATCGGGGTCGGGACGCCCATGGTGGAGAGCCTGACGGGCTATGTTGTCCGTCTCGCGGAGGCTCACTGTGTCTCGGCCGGCCTGCTCTATTGGAAAGAGATCAGGACCCTGACTGGCAAGGGCAACATCTTTACGTTCCGCGTCACCAATGGCAACGGGTATTCCACGCACACCATCAATGGTCTGGGGGCACCGGCAGCAGACTTTGTCCGCGTCCTAGAGAGGCTCACGGGCCAGCACAATCTCCGCGTGCTGACGCTGCTCCCCTGGGCCCAGGTGCTCCCCAAGGCTGGGCTCCTGCGCCGTGCCCGCGCGTGGTGTGAGCGCTGTGTCCAGGCGTGGCACCAAGCCAACCAACCCCTCTATGAACCGCTCCTCTGGACGCTGCAAGCGGTGACGGTGTGTCCGTACCATCAGCGTCCCTTGTGTCACCAGTGTCCGCACTGTGCCTGTCCTCTCGGCCCACTGGATTGGCGCTCACGGTCCGCCTACTGCTCCCGATGTGCGCACACGCTGGTGCCCCATGCGGTGGAGTCCGTCCACACACTTCCCTCTCATGATCTCCAGTGGGCCACCTGGGTCGCCAACGCGTGTGGGGACCTCCTCGCCGCTACCGCGCAGATGGACTGTCCACCTGCGCGAGACCGTCTCGCGCACACGATCGGGCGGTGCATCGAGCACACCAGTGCCGGGAACGCCTCCGCCTTCGCGCGTCTTCTGCAGGTGGGGCGCGGTGATGTCAGCCGGTGGCAACGCGGCAAAGCCGTCCCACGGTTCACGCTCCTGCTGCGCATGGCCTATGGCCTGCGAACCTCCCTGCTTGACTTCCTCCTGGGCTCCCCAGGAGCCATGGCGGCTGGGGGCGTGGTGCGCGCCGCACCGGTGGCGCTGCCCTCACCTACGCACCGACAGACAGCCCAGGCCGGACGCCGGCGCAACGGTCCCGAAGTGTCTCGCATACTCCACGCTGCGCTGACCGAGAACCCGCCCCCCTCGGTCCGCGCCGTGCTCAAGCGCCTCGGCGATGCGGCGAGCACCGTCCGCTACCATTTTCCCGACCTCTGCCGTACGATTGCCCGCCAGCACGCGGAGCATCGGGCGCGCTGTGCGACGGTCAGAAAGGCACACGCGGCCGAAGAGGTGCGACGCGTGGCCTATCAGCTCCATGCCAAGGGGCTCCGCCTCACACGCCAGCACATACGCCCACTGTTAACGAGTTCCGACTACCTCAACCTTCCGGAGGGCCGGGCCGCTTTGCGCGAGGTGCGTTCGCAGCTGGGCCTTGAGGACAAAAACGGCCACGCTCCCGCTCCGCACAACTGGGGGCACGGATAGCTTTTTGCAAAGCTATGATTCCAAATTTTGCAAACCTATGGGTAAAGTGACAGCTCTTTTGACGCATATCTTCGCCGAAGTGGCGGATTTATGTGTCAAATGACACTTATCCCCACCAGACGGGGCCCCAACCGCTGATACCCCCTCACCGCACCGCAGTTCAATGGCGAAAGATTGTAAAATACTTGACGATAAAGGCGCTGTGGCTCACGATGGAGCCGCTGGCCCCTCTGCCTCCACCCGTTTCGCCATGACCTTGTCATAGCACGCCACCAGGCCACGGCCTTGGGCGATGTGCTTCTCCAACAAGAGACCATATCGTCACTCGACCCGGTCAGCGCAGGCGGGTCAATGCCG
>JAHKKL010000114.1 GCA_020027635.1 Gammaproteobacteria bacterium | reverse complement strand
AACCACCTGTTGCAGGAGCAGTACGCCACATCGCAGAAATGCCATGCGGAACAGCTTGATCGCTTTGAACGCGAACTCGGACAGTCCATGGCGCTGGTGGATAGCCTGCGGACGGAGATCGCCGCCGCTGAACAGGATAGGCGGCAGCTGCGAGATCTGTTGGTTTCCGTAGAGGCGGAGCGTGATACTCGGTCTTCCCGCCTCGAAGAGGATTACGCATTATTCCGTCGCGAGCAGTGCCAGCTGGAAGAGAACTTGCGTAATGAACTTGAGCAGGCAAGGTTACGCGCCGAGGCCATCCAGACGGAATTGTCCTGGAAAACGCAAAAACATGGCGACTCAGAAGCCAGTCTGCAGGAACAGTTGCGTACGGTTGAAGCATTGCGCATGGACCTGGCTAAATCCCGGCAACAGGTAGTGGAGCTGGAGGGCGAGATCGCAGCTGCGAGGGAACAACAACATACGCCGGATGATGGTGCGAAAGTCGAGCTGGTGCAGCGGCTTGAGGAGCTGGAGCGTTTGCGCGATGAACTCGCCACGGCCAGGCAGCACGGCAGTGATCTGGCCGACAGGATCGCTAGCGAGGAAGACAAATCCCGTAACATCCAGCAACAAATCGATGAACTGATCACAAGGCATGAAGAGCAGAAGGCCGAATCCCTGCGCCAGACAGAACAGCTGCGTCAGCAACTCGATGCCGAACTCACGGAAAAGCAGGTGCTGGGTCAGCAGCTCGTGTTGCTACAGCAGGATAATGAATCCTTGCGCGGCGAGAGCGACCGGCTCCTGATACAGCACAAGGAACAACTTGCCCTGGTCGAACATCTGACGGCCGACAAGCAGGCCGTCAATGATGCGCTCACGTGCTTGCAAAATGAATCGAATGCCGAGCGCGGTGCACTGAAGAATGAGATCGAGTCGGGCAGAAATCAGCTTGCCGAACTTAAGACCCGCATCGCGCAATCCAGCGAGGATGCTGGCCGCGAGCAGATGCAGCTGCAGGAGGAATTGCAGTCGCGCATCGACGCTTATCGTGAACAACTGGAACACCAGGATTATCGCCAGACGGAACTGCAACAGGAACAGACGCGCACAACAGAGGCCCTTCAGTCACTGAGAGCCGAACGCGACGACCTGCAGACGCGGTACGATGAGTACTTGCAGCAGGCTGCAGCGCAGCAGCAGAGAATCGAAGAGCTGAGTGTCATGGTAGATTCGTTGAGAAGCGCTGCGGATGGTAAGGTGCAGGTACTCAGCGAACAGCTTGAGAGCGAGCGTAGTCGCGCGGATGAGGCGGAGTCTCGGATCAGCGAGAAGATCTCTCAGCTCGAATCGCTGCGTGCGGAACTGTCGGTTCAGAGGGAGAAGGATACTGGACTGGTTGTGGATATTGAGGCCCTGCAGAAGCAGGGTGAGGAACTGCGGGAAGAAATGCATCAGACGGAAGAGCGTTTCAGGGCGCGTGATCAGGAGAATCAGGAAACGCTCAAGAAGCTCTATGAAGATCTGACCAGGAAAAATGAAACTGAAAAGGAGCTGCAGGGACAGATCGAACGCCTGCGCAAAAAGCTGGAACAATCTGAGGAGGCGCTGCAGGCGGCGCGCCATGATGAACGCGAGAGTGTCGAAAATATCAGGAATGAATTGAATGCCGAACGACGGGCACGCGCTGAGGAGCGCGCCCAGATGGCGGCGCGGCAACGGGAGCTCAAGGAGCAACTGATTTCCGTCGCTTCGCAACATGAGGAGGTGCTTGCAACCCGGGATGGGGTCGTGGCACAGGCGAGATATGATGCGCTGGAAGAGGAACGTACCCGCCTCAGCCAGGTAGTTTCCATGCAGCAGCAGACGGAGCAGCAGCTCGTGGCGTTACAGGATGAATTGCGCATGGCGCATGAAGAAACGGCATCCGCCGTGCGCCAGGAGCGGGCGAGTAACGAGGCGGATCTTGTGCTGGCAAGACGGCAGAAGGCAGATGCCGATGCGGCGCTTGGCCAGATCGAGATACAGCTCAAGCAGCTGATGCAGGAACGAGATGCAGCCTTGGCCGAGCAGCAGTCCATGCGTGACCAGATGAACACCCTGCGTGCGGAAGTGGAAGTGGCTCGCGGCTTGATGAATGCGGAAAAGCAGGGACAGAAGGGGGATCCGATACGGCTGATTGCCGAACTCAAGGAAACCCGCAGGAATATAGAAATCGCCGTGCGCCTGCGTACCGAGGCGGAGGCGCAGCGCGACCGGGCGATCGCGCAGATGGAAGAACTGCGCCGCGGACATGGCAAACCGGGTTCAACTGATAGTCGTCCGCATGCGGACAAAGGCACTATCCGGCCGGTCACGACGCAGCATTCATCACAGGAGGGCGGAACTGGCCAGTCCGTAGTGAATGCCGGGACGGCAAGTTCCGGATCCGGTCCTGCTGCCACGACGGAGATCAAGACCGGTCGCGGCTGGTCGGGCAAGGCCGGGGTGATCGGTCTTGGCATGGCAGCCCTTGCGCTGTTCGCCTTCTGGTTCATGCCAGGGACGGAAACCCCGCAGACACCCAAATCCGAAGCGCCGGTCGTTGATCAAGTTGCCGCCGCGTTAACGGCCATGAGCATACCAGCTGAACAGCCGGCAGCCGTCAAGAATACACAGATGCCTGGTGTTGTCGCAGTCGAGGTCGCCTCGAAGATTGTCGCCAGTCAGCCGTCGCAGCAGGTGCCGGCTGCCGCACATGATCCCGCGTCTGACAAGCCGGTGACACCCGTGCTCGCAGCCGTCCGTTCATTTCGGGATGTGCTGCCTGACGGGGGCAGTGGTCCACTGATGGTGGAACTCCCTGCTGCCAGTTACCTGATGGGTAGCCACGGCAATTCGCTGAACTTTGAAGAACGGCCGCAGCACCCTGTCAATCTGCCCGCCTATGCGATCGGTAAATACGAAGTTAGTTTTTCCGAGTATGACCGCTTTGCGCAGGCGACGGGACACCACCTGCCGTACGATGAGGGCTGGGGCCGTGATAATCGCCCGGTTATCAATGTGTCCTGGAAAGATGCAGAAGCATATGCGCGCTGGTTGTCAGAGCAGACCGGCCATCAGTATCGGTTGCCGTCGGAATCGGAGTGGGAGTTCGCCGCAAGGGCCGATACCACGGCTGCTTTCTGGTGGGATGGTCTCATGGAAGTGAATCCCGTGAACTGCTTTGACTGCGGCAGCAAGTGGGATGGCACCAGTACGGCACCCGTCGGCAGCTTCCAGGCCAACAAGTTTGGTCTTCACGATACGGCTGGTAATGTGCAAGAGTGGACCGGGGATTGTTACCACCCGAGTTATCAGGATGCACCGTCCGATGGCAGCGTCTGGCAGACGTCCGGGTGCACCCAGCGGGTGGTGCGCGGCGGATCCTATACCAGCCCGCTCGATAGCGTGCGCAGCGCAAGGCGCGGACAGTATGATCAGGATACGCGTCTCGATAACCTCGGTTTTCGCGTCGTCCGTGTCAACTAGCGAGTGAGCCCGGCGGGTTTTCACGCGTCCTGCGTATTGCCTGCCACATGATGACCGGGCACGGTATGGGTTGACAATGCGATGCCATCCCGTAGTCTGCAGGCATGGCAAAGATACTCGGTATAGGCAACGCGACGCTGGACATCGTGCTTACCGTGGACGGTTATCCGCAGGAGAATGATGAGATCCGCTGCACCGACAGATCCATCCGTCGCGGCGGCAATACTGCCAATACCCTGGTCGTCCTCAGTCAGCTCGGGCACGCCTGCAACTGGGCGGGCATGCTGGTCGATACTGCCGAGGGGCAGTTTATCCGAAATGATCTGGAGTCGCGCGGAGTTGATACCGCTGCGAGCCGGCTTGTCGGGTCCGGCAGTGTCCCGATCTCATCCATCCTTCTGAATGGCAGGACGGGGTCACGTACCATCATTCATTACCGCGACCTGCCCGAATATTCGCTTGCCGATTTCTGCTCGCTTGAGCTGAAATCATTCGACTGGCTGCATTTCGAGGGACGTAACATTGAAGCGCTGTGGGCCATGATGCGCTGGTGCAGCGAGCGGTATCCGTCCATCCCGCGTTCGCTCGAGATTGAGAAACCGCGGCCCGGCATCGAAGATCTGTTCGGACTGGCGCAGGTGCTGCTGTTTTCCCAGACATATGCCTTAAGCCGGGGACATACGGATCCTGAACGGCTGCTGCAATCAGTGCACCGGCAATTCCCCGGCGCTGACCTGTTCTGTACTTGGGGTGTAAGAGGGGCCGTCAGTATGGACAGGGAAGGGCGGTTTACGAACCAGGCGGCACATATCCCGCCCCGGGTCGTCGACACCCTGGGCGCCGGTGATACCTTCAATGCCGGTGTTATCGACGGTTATCTTGCGCAGCGTGATACCGTCACGATACTGCGCCAGGCATGCGTGCTGGCTGGGAAAAAATGCGGCCGGACCGGGTTTGACGGACTGTCTTGCAGCGGTTGTCAGGGACCATGACCTCCAGTCATTTCCCGCGAGGCGGTCTCTGCCTGCTCGACGATCTTGAAGACCCCGGCAGCAGGGGGCTCACCGTGCCTTCTTGCGGGGGGTTGATGGATATCCTGGTGGGTTCGCCAGGGGGATCGTGCCTACGGCTACCACAACACCTGTCCGCATACCGGCGGGCCGCCGGATTGGGCGCCTGACCAAGTTTCTAGACCTGGATCGGGAATATATCCAGTGCACCACCCATACCGCCCTGTTCCGCATCACGGACGGCGTGTGTGTGCGCGGATCATGTGCCGGTGATCGCCTGACACCGATGCCTATGGCAGTATAGAGGACGGTGAAGCGATCCTGCTCTTGGCTGATGCTGTTGCAGTGCCCACGCGGGGGCGAACATGATTTCCCGCGTGGGTATGGTATCAGGCCACCATGCCTTAACGGTGCGCCTGAGTGGTTGACGGCAGCCCGGGAATTGCCTTCAACTCATCTGGATGCGGCGTGCTATCCGTGATGCATGTCCTGATGGGAGGAACGATCGCATGACACGGGTCTCGGTATGGAAAGCACGACTTATGAGCCAAACCGGCGCCTGATACAGGTCCTTAAACGGCATCGGGCGCCGCGGCCTGCAGAGTTGCCGCGGCCGAAGCAGTTTCTCAGCCCTTGTTGATCAAGGCGCGGATCAGATGGATTGAGTCCGCCCGCAGCTGTTCGTTTCTGCCACTGGAGAGCTGTTCCCGCAAGGCCAGCGCGGGAATGGTTTCATCGCGCGCCGCGACGGTGTTGTTTTCTGCAGGAGGTGACTTGATTCTGCCGCCTGTCATGTCAAATATGATGCTCATGATATCTCTCCTGTCGTAGCGAAGTTTCGTACCGCGTACAGGCAGGGTAACGGCAAGTGGTTACCCGGGTTGAGGTCCCGGCTCACAGGGGGCAAGACAGCGGGGTCAACCGGTCAGAAGACCCTTGTTGGCACCGAACGGTGAGGTGTTGATGTGTACTCCTGCGATTGACGAACTAGTCGATTTCGTCGAGCGGATTGATGTGATCGTTGTGAGAATTCAGCTCCAGGTCTACACCGTAATCCTCACGCTCGATATCCAGTGAACCGGACCAGTCTTCGGGCGGCTCGATCGGCTCTATCTCCATTTCATACCAGGAATCGTAATCGATCTCCTCGACGGTACCATCGAAATACTGGATTTCCAGAGTCGCCTCATCTTCATCAATGGCAACAATTTCAAAGTTTCCGCCGCTGATATCCTGATACCAGTCACCGATGCGTGGTTGAAATTCGTTCGCCATAGGATGATCCCCCCTTGTTGTCTTGTCTGCGGATTCGGTTGGCAATAGTGACGTGACGATCCAGTCTTTCCTGGACGGTCAAGCCTATTT
>JAHKKL010000113.1 GCA_020027635.1 Gammaproteobacteria bacterium | reverse complement strand
CAGGTCGCACGTAGTCGGGTCCGACGGCCGTACAGCCCGCTGCGATCAGGGGCACTGCGGTGAGCCACAAAGTAACCTTCATAACTCGTGCCGTCCCGGGTATTGCGCGACTAAAAAAAAAAAAAAAACGGAACGATGCACCCTCCAGCCGCATCCGCGGGATACCGAGCATCCCGGCTGGGGTAGCTTCATGGTGGACTCCGGCTGCCGGTTCACCTTCAGTTTCTGCCGTTCCATCGAGAGCAGTACCGGCCACCGTACCTGGCCGGCAGGAAATGCGTTAAGAATGGCGGTAAGCGAATTAAACCGGATCGACACTGCCGCTACCGCCCCTGCATCGAGAGCCGATACGGAAGGGAACAATGGCCCACGGAATAGGCGCCAGCACTTCCCTCGTCCGCCATGACTCATGTCCGATCCAGTCAATCAGATTGGATGCGGGGTATTTTAGTTCCGGTGCTACGCGAAAAAATCTTGCGGCCAGGAACCGCACACGCTACGCGGAGCGTCTCGCGATTCAGGCCTTTGCCGAGACATGCGCAAATAAATCTTCCTTGATAATGCCTTATGGCTTCCTCGTGTTAACCGGCGTGGTCGCGACGCTACCCGGATGCCGCCGCGTGCCGGTTCGCGCCGCAACTGTGATCGGCTCACGCTATCCAATTTACCGCCCGCACTCCACACGCGACCGAAGTCACTACATGCTGGCATGTGGACCCATGCCGAGATATGTTGCAATATCTGGATACAACATGCGCTGACTCATGGGTGACACCATCTTTTTCACGACGGTCCCCGGAGAACCGGGTGATGACTTCACTCAGCGAACGCCAAACAGCATTCAGAAACAAGGGGGGAATGTAGCCATGAACTATCTGGTAATCATCGAAGCGAACGCAACGGCTCATGCCGCGTATTCTCCCGATCCTCGGGCTGACGTAACTACCGGCACAGCGTGCGAAGCAACCGTAAAGAGCCTGAAAGAGGCTATCGCGTTCCCTATCGCGGGTCCTGGGGCCGAGGTACTCCCGGTGTCTGGACCTTCCGGTTCGCCCGCATACATTGAGATCGCTGCCTGACTCCAACGTCAGGCCGTCACGAGCAACGCACCATGAGTCATCAAACCATCCCCCTGTGGATCAAACTGGCCTATACGGGCTTCGTCATGATCCTCGTGCCCTACTATCTTCATGCCTACGGGCCGACGAATTTCCTGTACTTCTGCGATGTCGCCCTGCTGCTTACCACCGTCGCACTGTGGTCGGAAAATTCACTGCTCGCCTCGGCGTCCATCGTCGGCATCCTTCTGCCGCAATTGCTCTGGATGGTGGATTTCATCGGCGCCCTGACGGGACACTCCCTCACCGGCATGACCGCGTACATGTTCAATCCCGTCATACCGCTCTTTACGCGCTTCCTGTCCTTCTTCCACTTCTGGCTGCCGCTCTTCCTGCTCTGGCTCGTCGGTCGCCTCGGTTACGACCAGCGCGCCTTCAAGCTCTGGACCCCGCTGGCCTGGCTGCTGCTCATCGTTTCCTACCTGTTTCTGCCGCCTCCGCCGGCGCCCGCCGACAACCCTGCGTTGCCGGTCAACGTCAATTACGTCTTCGGTCCGAGCGACGCGCAGCCGCAGGAGTGGATGCCTCCCCTCCTGTATCTGACTCTGCTGCTGACGCTGCTTCCAACCCTGATCTTCTGGCCAACCCACCGCGTGCTGGCAAAGGTATTCCCACCCCCGTCCGCCGGGCACGGGAATCAGTAGGGGAGTTAACGTGTTGACCCCTCATGCAATAGGGCTGCATGAGGACCCGCTACAAAATGTGCCTTACGACCGGGACAAGTTCATCCCGGTCTCCTTCCATAAACAAAACTTCCGGGTGATCGGGACCACCCACTTTCCCGGCATCGTCGGTCTCAATTCAGCATATCCCCTTTATTCGGTACACTTGCGAACATGGAAGACACCCTCAAGGACGCCGTCCACCGCCAGCGGGTAGCGCTGGCGGAACTGCTGTCGGCGCCGCTCGCCCGGCTCGCCGGGAAGTGCGCCACCGCGTGGGGGCGACGCGAGGATCTCGACATCGTGCTGACCGACGGGTTCCGGAGCGTGCCGCACTGCCTGTTCCTGTACGTGCTCGACGGCAAGGGCATCCAGATCAGCGACAACGTCAGCGCCGGCGGACTGATGCCGGAGCATTACGGCCGCGACCGCTCGCATCGTCCCTACATGCGCGAGGCGGTGCCGGCCTGGGGCTTCCTGCTATCCGATGCCTACCTCAGCCTGCGCACCAACCGCCCGTCGTTGACGGCCCTGCAGGTGGTGCGCCGGGATGGCGAGATGCTCGGCTACCTCGCGGCCGACTTCGACTTGCGCGACCTGCCGGTAACCGCCGCGCTCTACGAGGAGTCCGGCGGCTGGCGCCAGATCAAGGGCGATCCGGCAATTCGCGGCACGGTGTTCCAGCAATGCCGCATCGAGAGCCTGATGGACCGGAACATGGACTCCGCCTGCGCCATCCTCGAGGAACTGCTGACCGAGCGCGGCATGTTCCAGTGCGTGATTCACTTCTCCAGCAGCCGCGCCACCATCTGGCTGCTGGAGGATCCGCTGCGCTACCGCATCCTGGATCACGAGGCGCTGAGCGATCCGGATGTCTGCCTGCTCTACCCGCCCTGCACCTACCCCGGGGATGCGCTCATCCCGCAGGAGCGGATCGTCGACATCCTCAGCGGCATGCGCCAGCTGCGCACGGCGGACGAGATGCTCTACCTGCGTTCGGCCTCGATCAACATCTTCAACGGCACGATCAGCCTGACGTTCTCTTGCGACGGTACGCATTACATGTCCTGGCAGGAATTCCTCGACAAGGACATGTCGTTCTGGCTGGGCAGCGCGGCGTAATTCCGCGCAGCACCAGCCGCACGAACAATCGGCTAGAACAACCGCAACTGGTCCTTCGCAGGCGGCGTGAACTGCGTGCAATCCAGATCAGGCACAGATGCGAAACCGAGCCGCGAATGCGCCAGCCGGAAACGTTTACGCAGCAGCTCTGCATAGAGGCCCGTGCCGCGCATGCGCACGCCGAAGCGGGCGTCGTAATCCTTGCCGCCGCGGCAGTCGCGCAGCCGATTCATGACATGCTCGGCCTTGAGCGGCGCATGAGTGTGCAGCCAGTCCCTGAACATCGTTTTCAGCTCGTGCGGCAGACGCAGCAGGATGTAGCCGGCAGCGTGCGCGCCGCTTGTGCGCGCCTGCTCCAGCAGGGTCTCCAGTTCGGCATCGGTGAGCACCGGGATAAGCGGCGCGACGAGCACAGTGACCGGGATACCCGCTTCGGACAGGGCGCGAATGGTTTCTAGGCGGCGCGCCGGAGCCGTGGCGCGCGGCTCCAGGCGCCTCGCCAGCTCGCCGTCCAGGGTGGTGAGCGAGACGCAAACCTCAGCCTGCCGGCGTGCCGCGGCACGGGCAATGAGATCGATGTCGCGCTCGATCAGAGCCGACTTGGTGACGATCGAAAACGGATGCCGCGCCTCCTCCAGCACCTCGAGGATGGCGCGCGTCAGGCCGAGTTTGCGCTCGCACGGCTGATAGGCGTCGGTGTTGATGCCGACCGCGACGGGGGCGCAGCGGTAGGCGCGCGCGGCCAGTTCACGTTCGAGCTGTGCGGGGGCGTCCGGCTTGTAGAACAACTTCGTTTCGAAATCGAGGCCGGGCGAGAGTCCGAGCCAGGCGTGCGTGGGCCGCGCGAAGCAGTAGGCGCAGCCGTGCTCGCAGCCACGGTAGGGATTGATGGAACGGTCGAAACCGACGTCCGGTGAATCGTTGTAGGCGATCACCGTGCGGCTGGTGTCGATGCCGAGCGTGGTCGCCGGCGCCGGCAGCGGCTCTTCGAGGTTGTCCCAGCCGTCGTCGATGTCTTCGCGCGCGGTATCCGCGTAGCGGTTGGCCGGGTTCAGCGTGGCGCCACGGCCCTTATGGACATGACGGGGAGGTTTGCTGCTCATGATGGGAATGATTGTAGATCAAGGACGCCTCGCCGGCAGTAGCCCAGAGGCGAGCCACTCGATAGTGCAGTCCAGAGATGAGGGGAATCGCGCGGAGACCGATTGATCCCGGAATCAAGATCCGGCTTCCGATTCACCGTCACGATAACGGTGCCGTACACTGCGGTACCGTGCTGCAGATCACATCCAAGGGAGCGGACTAGAATCCTTTCAGGCATCGACCAGGGAGATATTTACCGGATACATTTCTCTTCTATGGGATTTAATTCCCATGTAGTATAATATGGTTTCTGTTCTGTAATCGTAAATTATTTTTATTCTGTATGTCATGATTATCCGGATATCTGGCATCAAGACCTATTAACTGCTAGAGTTTAATTTGAATGCACAACTTAAGTTGATCACGGCTTATGCCTGACAAAAACGGCAATAGACTAATGCTGCTGTCGCCGGTGCCGTTACACCAGTCGGCTCACTCGCATCATGTAATTTCATTTCTTCCACACAGTTCCTTCTTGATGAGGTAACAATCATGAACAAAAGTCTGATTTACGCCAGCATCTGTTTATGCGTAGGCGGTTTAACCTTAACCAACGTGGCATTGGCCAAAAATACGATTAATTCCGCTTGTCCAAACGCTGATGTCGTTTTAAGTAAACAATATCCGAATTTCGACTTTGACCACGATAACGGCCTTGGATGCGCCTATAACAATGCCGGCGTGTGTGATCCTAATTATACGGATATCGCGGATGATTCTACTGGCTTGGTCATTGCCGGCAGCAATGGTAATAACATCATTCACGGCTCCAGCGGCCCCGATACGATTTGTGGCGGGAATGGCAATGATCAAATCTACGGCGAAGACGGAGATGATCTGATTTACGGCGATAATGGCAATGACTCGGAATCCGGCGGCCTGGGCAACGATGAATTGCACGGCGGTAATGGCAAGGATCATCTGTCAGGTTATGATGACGCTCATAATGGCGACACCGGCTATGCTGCCGACGTAGATGATGACTCGCTTTACGGCGATAATGGCAAGGACGATATGACCGGCGGCCCGGGCGACGACTTCCTGAGCGGCGGCAATGGCAAGGACAGCATGGATGGCGGCGATGGCACTGATGATGTCAGTGGCGACAGAGGCAAAGATAGCTGCTCAGATAACGATGACGATACGGGTACTAACGACTGCGCAGCGACAGACGTCCCTGAACCGACGCCTGAATGATGCCAGTCGCCTGCCGGTACCGGGCCGGCTATATGCCAATACGTGTTACTACGTACAACCGGTCAGGTTCATACCCCACCGGTGGTTTTCCGGCTCTTTTTTCGATCAAGAGTTGATAATTATCAACTCCCCCTCTTCATTTGAAGTTACAGGAAATCTACATTGGTACACATGGCAGGAACCTGCCGTCAGGATATAACAGGCCACGGCAACGCGCGTGTCCTGGGAAGCGGTTGCTCATCCATCGTTACTGCCATACACAGGCGACCCGGGGTGAACTCACGCGGCATCGTGCCACCTTTCGGGAAGCTCCCTAACAGGAGGATCAAATGAAATATCTCATCAAAAATCCATCGAAGGTAGTTCTTGTATCGCTGTTTATTCTTTGTCAGAGTGCGTTTGCCACGGATATCGAGGTGATGACGCAAAATCAGTATCTGGGTGCCGATCTTACTCCCGTCATCACGGCGACCACGGCAGCGGAATTCAATGTCGCTGTGATCAACGCCATGAAACAGGTCGCCGCGAATACTACCGAAGCGCGTATAGCGGCCCAGGCGGCGCTAATTGCCGGGCGAAATCCGGATCTGGTAGGTCTTCAGGAGGTTTATGCCTTCGGCTGCCTCGATCCCTACGCAACAGGCGCCTGTACCGATCCCGCAATTGTAGGTGCTTTTGGCGACCATCTCGCCCTGACGCTGGCTGCGCTGAATGGCGCCTACGAGATCGCCGCGACGGTGGTTAACTTTACTGCGCCTGGTATTCCTTTCGATATTTACGGTTCTGGTCTGCCCGCTTTTCTGACTGTCGTCGACCGCGACGTGATATTACGGCGCGCCGATGTCGTCACGAGCGCGACCGATTACAGCGGCGTATGCGCCAAACCGATCCTTGCCGACGGATGCAATTACTATTATGCATTGGGACCGGTAACGACTCCCTACGGGGATATCTTCATCGAACGCGGCTATGTCGGCGTGGACGCAACGGTCGGCGGCAAAAACTATCGTGTCGTCAATACCCATCTGGAGGACAAGAGCGCGGTTATACCGCCGGTATTGCAGGCCGCCCAGGCCCAGGAACTGATTTCCACACTGGCCGCGACCACACCGCCGGGCAGATCCTTGGTGGTGATGGGCGACATGAATTCCTCACCGGTAGACCCGCCGGGTGCGCCCTATAGCCAGTTTGTTCAAAGTGGCTACACGGATGCCTGGACGCTGCGACCCGGCAAGTTAGCGGGGTTTACCTGCTGCCAACTGGAGGATCTCTCCAACCACAAGTCGATCCTGGATCAGCGGATCGACATGATCTTTACCCAGGAATTACCGGACAAGATTAAACAGGCCCGCGTTCTGGGCGACAAGGTCTCGGCCAAGACGCCTCCTCACGGGCGGGGCTTGTGGGCCTCCGATCACGGTTCGGTTACCGCCACGATCCAGTTTTATTAGCAGCGATTTCCAAGCAAGGGAACGACGGCAAACCCCCGGACGGTGAGTACCGGGCCCCGCCGGCTAGCTGGGAGGCGTCCCTGACGGCTGCTCCAGCGGCGGCGCGGGACGCATCCACTCGGACAGCAGGGCATAGGCCACGGCCAGAATCACCGGTCCGAGGAACACGCCGATGAAACCGAAGGAGAGCAGCCCGCCCAGGACGCCCATGAACACCAGCAGCAGCGGCAGCGAACCGCCGCGACTGATGAGATAAGGCTTGACGACGTTGTCGATGCTGCTGATCACCACCAGCCCGTAGACCGCAAGGAAGATCGCCCAGCCAGTTTCACCCTGGGAAAAGAGCCACAGCGCCGCCGGCAGCCACACCAGCGGCGGCCCCATGGGGATGATGGAGAGAAAGAAGGTCAGCAGGCCGAGGAGCATCGCGCCGGGAAGACCGGCGATCCAGAACCCGAGCAGCGCCAGCACGGATTGCGCCAGCGCCGTGCCGAGGATGCCGTTTACCACCCGCGACACCGTACCAGCGGTCACCTCGATCAGCTGCTTGGCGCGATGCCCTGCCAGACGTTCCATCACCGCCTGCGCGCGCGCGGTGATGGCCGGCCCGTCGCGGTAGAAAAAGAAACAGATGAACACGCTGAAGCTGATCAGCACCACGCCCCGGCCGAGCGCCCCGCCGGCCTTGATGGCCCAGTCCTTGAGCGGCAGCTGCAGCAGGTATTGCTTGAGCTGCAGCAGGGCGGCGCCCTCGTCTCCCTGCATCAGCAGCATCCACTTGCCTTTGAGATAGCCGCCGGCGAGTGGGATGCCTTCGAGCCAGCCCGGGGGAGGCGGCAGCGGACGGTTCAGGGTTTCGCGCAGCACCCGCAGCAGTTCCACCGCATTGTCCACCAGGCTCACGCCCATGATGGCAAACGGGGTCACGAGGGTCAGCAGCAGCAGCGCGGTCATGGCCATGGCCGCGGCACCGGATCGGTCGTGCAGACGCGTGAGCAGCCAACCGTAGACCGGCCAGGAGGCGTAGGCCAGGACGGCGGCCAGGATGAGCGAGATGATGAAGGGGCGCAGCACCAGCACGGTGCCGATGACCAGCAGCGTCAGCAGAGCAACGCCTGCCATCATCTCTACGCGACGTGTCGTGTACACCTTAGCGCCTCCTAGCGATGCTTTTTCATCAGGTGCAGCAGCGCCGCCGAGCGGGCCTGCAGCAAATAGTGTTCGCCGGTGTTGAATGTCCGGTGGTCGGGGCGCTTGCCGTCCGGGAAGCAGGTATCCACTTCCACTCCCCAGCGGGCGATGCCCACCTGTTCGGGCAGGCGAAACGGGATCGCCTCGGAGTGGGCGTTCAGCAGCAGCAGGAAGGTGTCGTCATGAATGGCGCTGCCGTGTTCGTCCTGTTCCTCGATGGCATCACCGTGCAGCAGCAACCCCAGGCAACGCGCATGATGATGACTCCATTCCTTGTTGGTCATTTCCTTGCCGCTCGGCGTCAACCAGGAGATGTCCTTGACGCTGGCGCCCTTGATGCGCCGGCCCTGGAAAAAATGGCGGCGGCGGAACACCGGATGATCCTTTCTCAGCCGGATGATCCGGCAGCAGAATTCCAGCAGTTCCTGCTCCTGCGTGTTGAGGTCCCAGTACAGCCAGCTGATTTCATTGTCCTGGCAGTAGGCGTTGTTGTTGCCGCTCTTGCTGTAACCCATTTCATCGCCCGCGAGCAGCATGGGTACGCCCTGCGATAGCAGCAGGGTGGTGAGAAAGTTGCGCTTCTGCTGCTCGCGGGCGTGAATGATATTGAGGTTGCTCGTCGGACCCTCGACGCCCAGGTTCCAGCTCAGGTTGTTGTTCTCTCCGTCACGGTTCTCCTCGAGGTTTTCCAGGTTGTGCTTGTCGTTGTAACTCACCAGGTCCTGCAGCGTGAAACCGTCGTGGCAGGTGACGAAATTGATGCTGGCGTAGGGGCGCCGCCCGCTGTGGGCATAGAGATCGCTGGAGCCGGTGATGCGGTAGGCCAGCTCGCCGATCAGGCTGCCCTCGCCTTTCCAGTAGGCGCGCAGCCCATCGCGGTAGCGGCTGTTCCACTCGGTCCAGCCGATGGGAAAGTTGCCGATCTGGTAACCCCCTTCGCCCAGGTCCCAGGGCTCGGCGATCAGCTTCGTCCGGGACAGCACCGGGTCCTGGTGGATGATATCCAGAAACGCGCTGTAGCGGCTGACGGCGTGGGCCTCGCGCGCGAGCGTGGGCGCCAGATCGAAGCGGAAGCCGTCGACGTGCATCTCCTGCACCCAGTAGCGCAGGCTGTCCGTGATCAGTTGCAGCACCCGCGGGTGCATCATGTTGAGGCTGTTGCCGCAGCCGGTGTAGTCCATGTAGTAACTCGGGTTGTCGCCGACCAGCCGGTAATAGGCGGCGTTGTCGATGCCGCGAAAGCACAGCGTCGGCCCCAGGTGGTTGCCCTCGGCGGTGTGGTTGTAGACCACATCCAGGATGACCTCGATGCCGTTGGAGTGCAGCCGCTTCACCATGGTCTTGAACTCGCCGACCTCGCCCGTGGCCGAATAGACGGCGTGCGGGGCGAAGTAGCCGATGCTGTTGTAGCCCCAGTGATTGCTGAGGCCGTGTTCGACCAGGTGGCGGTCGTTGATGAAAGAGTGAACGGGCATGAGTTCCACGGCCGTCACGCCCAGCCGCCTGAGGTGATCGATCACCGGTTCCGTGGCCAGGCCGGCATAGGTGCCGCGATACGGCGCGGGGACATCGGGATGCCGGAGGGTAAATCCCTTGACGTGCAGCTCGTAGATGATGGTCTCATGCCAGGGGGTGTGCAGCGGCTGGTCATCGCCCCAGGTGAAAGCACTGTCGATCACCCGCGATTTCGGCACGCCGTGGGCGCTGTTGCGCGGGTCGGGCAACAGGTCCCCGGCCTTGTCGCCGATGGTGTAGCCGAACAGCGCATCGTTCCAGCGCACCGCGCCGACGATGTCCCGGGCATAGGGATCGAGCAGCAGTTTGTTCGGATTGAACCGGTGGCCGTTGCCGGGATCGTAGGGGCCGTATACCCGGTAGCCGTAGAGCTGGCCGGGCCGCGCCTCCGGGAGGTAGCAGTGCCAAACCTGGTCGGTTTGCCACTGCATGGCGATGCGCGCGATTTCGCGCCGGCCCCGGGCATCGAACAGGCACAGCTCGACCTTTTCCGCGTGCTCGGAAAACAGCGCGAAATTGACGCCTTCGCCATCCCAGCTGGCGCCGAGCGGATAGGCCTGGCCCGGCCAGACGGCGATGGACGCCCCGTTCATCTCCTATTTCAGCTGCAGGACGATACCGGCCAGCGGTGGCAGTGTCAGGCTGAGCGAATGCGAGCGGTTCATCCAGGGCAGAGGATCGGCGATGAGCGGATGGTCGCCGTTGCCGAGATTGCCGCCGGTATAGAATGCCGAGTCGGAATTGAAGATCTCCCGGTATTCGCCTGCCTGCGGGACGCCGATACGATAGCCGGTGCGCGGAACCGGCGTCAGGTTTACGACCACGACCACGAAGTCATCGTCGGAGCGGCGCAGAAAACTCAGCACCGAGTTTTCCGAGTCATGGCAGTCGATCCACTCAAAGCCACGCCAGTCGAATTCATGGCGATGCAGGGCGGGCGTCTCCCGATAGAGCCGGTTGAGATCCCTGACCAGGCGCTTTACACCCTGGTGGAAACTGTAGTCGAGCACATACCAGTCCAGCACCTGGGTGCTGTTCCACTCCTGCCCCTGCCCGAATTCCGTTCCCATGAACAGCAGCTTCTTGCCCGGGTGGCAGAACATGTAGGTATAGAGCACGCGCAGGTTGGCGAAGCGCTGCCATTCATCGCCGGGCATCTTGTTCAGCATCGACTGCTTGCCGTGCACCACCTCGTCATGCGAGAACGGCAGCATGAAGTTTTCCGTGAACGCGTAGAGCATGCTGAAGGTCAGCAAGTCCTGGTGGTAGCGCCGGTATATGGACTCCTTGCTCATGAAGGAGAGGGTGTCGTTCATCCACCCCATGTTCCATTTCATGTCGAAGCCGAGACCACCGGTCCAGGTGGGGCGGCTGACCTGCGGCCAGGAGGTCGATTCTTCCGCGATCATCAGCACCCCGGGGTGTTCCTCATGCACGGCGATGTTGAGTTCGCGCAGGAAATCCAGGGCTTCCAGATTCTCGCGGCCGCCGTACTGGTTCGGGATCCACTCGCCTTCCTTGCGGGAGTAATCCAGATACAACATCGAGGCCACGGCATCGACGCGCAGGCCGTCGATGTGCATTTCCTGCAGCCAGAACACGGCGCTGGAGAGGAGGAAATTCTTCACCTCGTTGCGGCCGAAATTGTAGATCAGGGTCGACCAGTCGAGATGCTCGCCGCGGCGCGGGTC